>CALVHS010000022.1 GCA_944328665.1 uncultured Clostridia bacterium
ATCCCCGCGCATGTGACTTCCGTCTCCTTCGGCGCGCTGCAAAACTGCTCCTCGCTCACGGAATTGACCATCCCCGTATCTAACTACAATTTAGGCTGGTACTTCGGCGCGGAAAGCAGTGCGGACAGCGACGTCTATCTTCCGCTCTCCTTAAAAAAGATCGTCTTTACGGGGACATACATATGTTCATCCGCCTATGAAAATTGTACTTGGCTCGAGGAGGTCGTCATCTCCGACGGCGTGATGGGCATCGAGAGTAGTGCGTTCGAAAATTGCAGCAGTTTGACGGGCGTCGACATCCCCGGCAGCGTGACGGAAATCCACTATAATGCGTTCGAAAATTGCAGCAGTTTGGAAAGCGTGACGATCGGCAGCGGCGTGACGAGCATCGGGGCTCAGGCGTTCTCCGGTTGCAGCGGTTTGAAGAGCGTGGCGATCGGCAGCGGCGTGACGAGCATCGGGGATCATGCGTTCTCCGGTTGCAGCGGTTTGACGGGCGCCGTCATCCCCGACGGCGTGACGAGCATCGGGGATGGTGCGTTCTTCTGTTGCAGCAGTTTGTGCCGGGTGGATATCGGCGATCTAAATGCTTGGCTGGCGATCGATTTTGGCGGAGTGGAAGCAAATCCCCTCATGTATGCGCACGATCTGTATTTAAACGGCGTGTTGGTGGAGGAAGTGACCATCCCCGCGGAGCAATTGCTGGTCAAGATGTATGCCTTTGCGGGCGGCAGCGTCCGCCGTGTCGTCATGGAGGAAGGGATACGCGCCATCCGCGCGTCTGCGTTCGAAAATTGCAGCAGTTTGACGAGCGTCGTCATCCCCGACAGCGTGACGAGCATCGGGGATAATGCGTTCGACAATTGCAGCAGTTTGACGAGCGTCGTCATCCCTGCCGGCGTGACGAGCATCGGGGGTGCTGCGTTCTACAATTGCAGCAGTTTGACGAGCGTCGTCATCCCCGCCGGTGTGAAGAGCATCGGGGGTGCTGCGTTCTACTTTTGCAGCAGTTTGGAAAGCGTGACCTTCACAAACACGGACGGATGGTATGCGGGAGATACGGCGGTGGACAGCGCGGTGCTTGCCGACCCCGCCCGGGCTGCCGAATATCTGCGCAGCCTTGGATATGTAACATTGGAACGCCGGCAGGCGGCGTGACGGCACGGGCGGGCGGCTCTTTTCGGGGCCGCCCGCCGCTTTGCGCATGTTTTCCGCGGGGATTTTTTGCCGCGCGATATTGACAGATGCGCATGGCGGTGGTACAATAAGGGGGAAAAAGCACACGGGGGAAGGTCATGGAAAACGACTATAAGAGAGAGTATTTAAAGCTGCTCGCCGAACGCTATCCCACCGCGCAGGGCGCCGCCGCCGAGATCATCAACCTCGACGCGATCATGCGCCTGCCCAAGGGGACGGAACATTTTATGAGCGATCTGCACGGCGAGTACGAGGCGTTTTGCCATATCATGAACAACTGCTCGGGCGTCATCCGCGAAAAGGTGGAACAGCTCTACGGCGAGCGGATGACGGAAAAGGAGCGGGACGAGTTTGCCACCTTCGTCTACTATCCCAAGGCGATCATCGCCGAGGAGAAAAAAAAGCGCGGCGATCTGTCCGACTGGTATATCGTGCAGCTGCACCGACTGATCGAGGTGTGCCGCACCGTCGCTTCCAAATATACGCGCAGCAAGGTGAGAAAGTCTTTGCCCAAAGACTTTGCCTACGTCATCGACGAACTCATCAACATGGACCGCGCCGACTTCAACAAGGAAGGGTACTATCACGAAATTTTCAGCGCCATCGTCGAACTCAACCGCGCGGACAGCTTCATCGTCGCGCTGACCGACGCGATCAAGCGGCTCGCCGTGGACGAGCTGCATATCGTCGGGGACGTCTTTGACCGCGGAGAAAATCCGGACAAGATCCTCGATCTGCTCGTCACCCACCATTGCGCGGACATCCAATGGGGCAATCACGACATTTCCTGGATCGGCGCGCACATGGGCAGCCTCGGCTGTATCGCCAACGTGCTCGACATCTCTTTAAAATACGGGAACCTCGACCTTTTAGAGGACGGCTACGGCATCTCTTTGCGCAAACTTTCTTCCTACGCGCGCGCCGCGATGGACGACGACAGGCGCTTTTATCCCGTCGTCTCTTCTGCGGCGGAGACGGACGCGGACGTCGCCCGCATGCGCAAGGCGGTCTTTTTCCTCATGCTCAAGGCGGAGGGGCAGATCATCGCCCGCCATCCCGAATACGGGATGGACGACAGGATCCTGCTCAAAAACATCGATCATCAAAGGGGCACGGTCTTGTTGGGCGGGCAGCAGGTCAAGCTCAACCGCTGCGACTTTGTCACCGTCGACCCCGCCGACCCGCTCCGCTTTACCGAGGCGGAGGAAGAGGTGGCGGAAGGGCTGCGCCGCTCCTTTATGCACAGCGAAAAGCTGCTGCGCCACATCGCCTTTATGTTCGAGCACGGCTCGGCGTATAAGATCTCCAACGACAACCTCATCTATCACGGCTGCATCCCCCTCAACCCCGACGGGAGCTATCTCGAGTTTTTGGGGCATAAGGGGAAAGATCTCATGGACTACGCCGACGAGACGGTGCGCGCCGCCTACAAGGCGTTCCTGAAAGGGGGAGAAGATACCGCCGCCCTCGATTTTGTCTGGTACCTTTGGTGCGGCAGATGCTCGCCCCTCTTCGGCAGGGAAAAGATCACCACCTTCGAGCGGCTGTATGTGGATGACGCGCGCTATCACAAGGAGACGCGCAACCCGTACTATCAATATTATAACGACAAGGCGTTCTGCGAGCGCATCCTGCACGATTTCGGCATCGACGGCAAGTACAGCCACATCGTCAACGGGCATGTGCCCGTCAAAAAAAAGGACGGCGAAAGCCCCATCAAGGCGGAGGGCAAGCTCATCGTCATCGACGGCGGCTTCTGCAAAGCGTACCATGCCAAGACGGGGATAGCGGGATACACCCTCATCTATAATTCGCATGGCCTGCGCCTGTGCGCGCACGAACCCTTCGATTCCATCGAAAAGGCGATCGAAAACCGTTCGGACATCCATTCGGAAGTCACCGTGTTCGAGACGAGGCAAAACCGCCTGCGCGTCTCGGATACGGATACGGGCAAGGAGCTTGCAGAGGAGATAGAGGGGCTGAAAAGCCTGCTGCAATATTACGAAAGCTGCGCGGCGGCGGGCATAGCGCCCGCGGTCGGCAGATAAGGGAAGGCGCCTCTCCGCATGATATGCGGAGAGGAAATTTTTTTGTCCTTTCGGGGCAAAAACGCTTTACTGATTTAGCGCAATAAAGTATAATAGATGCGCTGCCGCAGGTTGCGGCAGACACGGCCGCCTATGGCGCGGCAAAAGGAGTTACATAAATATGAAAAAGTTATTGGCACTCATCTGTTCGCTCTTCCTTTTAGTGAGCGGTGTTTCGATGTTTTCCGCTTGCGGTAACGAGGACGTTATAAAAGTCGGCGTCACGCCGTATCCGCCTATGGATTATATCGACGAAACGACGAACGAGTGGACGGGCTTCGACGCGGAACTCGCGGAAAAGGCTTTCGGTGAACTCGGCTACGAGGTTGAGTTTGTGGAAATCGTTTGGGAAACCAAGATCGTTTCTCTGACAGCCGGGGAAATCGACGTCATTTGGAACGGGATGACGGTTACGGACGAATTGAAAGAAAATATTCTGCTTTCCGATCCGTACATGATCAATCAGCAGGTGCTTGTGATCCGTAAGGCGGACGAGGACAAATATAAGACGCAGGAAGATCTTTCCAAAGCAAGCAAGATCGCTTTCGAGGGAGGCTCCGCGGCAGAAAATATCCTGAGCGAAATGGATTCGCTGACCGAAGGACAACTCCTTTCCATGGAAAAACAGGCAGATACGTTTTTGGAGGTCAAATCGGGCTCTTCCGATGTGGCGGTAGTGGATATCGCACTGGCGCAGGAAACGGTGGGGCAGGGCGACTATACCGATCTTATGTATGTTAACGTAGGGTTCGAATCCGAAGATTTTGCTGTTGGATTCCGCAAAGAGGATACTGAACTTTGCGAAAAGATTAATGAGATTCTTGCAAAATACAAGCAAGACGGGACGATCGCTGAACTCGGCGAAAAATACGGCGTATCCGTATAAAACAGTAAAAAGTTATGTTTTGGCAAGTTACGCTTAATCTTTTAGAAGGTTTCGGGGTCACGTGCCTGATTTTTGCGGCAACGCTCGTATGCGCGTTGCCGCTCGGTTTGATCCTTGCGTTCGGTTCGATGTCTAAATTCAAGCCTTTGAAAGCGGTGGTCAAGGTGTTCGTATGGATCATCCGCGGCACGCCGCTGATGTTGCAGATCCTCGTCATCTATTATGGGCCCGCGTTGCTGTTCGGGTGGGGATTTTTGGACAGGGTAGTCGCCGTCATCGTTGCGTTCGTCATCAACTACGCGTGCTATTTTTCCGAGATCTACCGCGGCGGCATCGAAAGTATTTCCAAGGGGCAATACGAAGCGGGGCAAGTCCTTGGCATGACGAAGTCGCAGATCTTTTTCAAAGTCGTCCTTTTGCAGGTCGTCAAGCGCATCGTGCCGCCTATGTCGAACGAAGTCATCACGCTTGTAAAAGATACGTCGCTGGCGCGTATCATCGTGGTGGAAGAAATTTTGAAAGTTGCCTACGACTATACCATACGGGGGTTGATATGGCCGCTGTTCTATACTGCGGTTTATTACCTAATATTTGTCGGCGTGCTTACATTGCTGTTCGGTTTTATCGAAAAAAAGCTCAATTATTTCAGGGTGTGACCTATGGCGTTTCTCGAAGTCAAAAATTACCGCAAACGATTCGGCGACACGGAAGTGCTCAAAGGGATCTCTTTTTCTCTCGAAAAAGGAGAGGTGCTCGCCGTCATCGGCTCGTCCGGCGGCGGCAAGACGACGCTCTTGCGCTGCCTGAATTTTTTGGAGATCCCCGACGAAGGCACGCTGACGCTGGGCGGCGAGGTGCTGTTCGAAGCGGGGCAGGGGAAGGCCGCCCTCGCGAGGCTGCGCAAAAAGCGCCTGCATTTCGGGCTGGTCTTTCAGCAGTTCAACCTCTTTCCGCAATATACGGTATACAAAAACATCCTTTTGGCGCAGGCGCTGCTCGCCAAAGAGGCGTTTCAGCGCAAAAAGAAAGATTTTGCCGCCGTTTTGAAGGCGGCGCCCCCTTCCGAACGCAAAAAATTGAAAGGGGAACAGCGGAAGATCCTCTCCGAGATCCGTGCCAATCAAAAGCAGAGGATGGAAGAGCGGACGGAACGGCTGCTCGTTCGGGTCGGGCTTTCGGAAAAGCGGGACGCTTATCCGTATCAGCTTTCGGGCGGGCAGCAGCAGCGCGTCGCCATCGCGCGGGCGCTCGCGCTCAGCCCGGATATCCTCTGCTTTGACGAACCGACGAGCGCGCTCGACCCGGAACTCACGGGCGAGGTGCTGCGCGTCATCAAGGGGTTGAAATCTTCCGACAGTACGATGATCGTCGTCACGCACGAGATGGAGTTCGCCAAAAGCGTCGCCGATCACGTCATCTTTATCGCGGACGGCGTGATCGAGGAGGAGGGCACGCCCGAGGAGGTGTTCGGCTCTCCCCGCAGCGAAAAGACGCGCGCCTTTTTGCGCAGCAGCGAGCAAAACCGCCTGGGCGGGGAGGATGCGTGATGGGCGGGCAGGCACATGCGCACGTCTTATACGAAGCCGTCCTGCGGTGCCGCTCGCAGGAGGACGTCGAGGCGCTGTTTGCGGATCTTTGCACATATCAGGAGCAGGAACAGATGATCCAGCGCGCTTATGCGGCGCAGATGCTGATCGAAGGCAGGACGTATGCCGACATCATCGCGGAGACGGACATCTCGTCCGCGACCCTTTCCCGCGTTTCGCGGGCGCTGCGGCACGGCAGCGGCGGCTACCGCAGGCTGATCCCTCCCGCCGACGAGACAAAAACAGTTGCGGCGGACGCGCAAAAGTGATACAATATCGGTTATGGATAAGATCGTGGTTGCCAGCGGCAACAGAGGAAAACTCCGCGAGATCGCGGAACTGTTCGACCGGTGCGAGGTCGTCTCCATGCGAGAGGCGGGCTTTGCCGGAGAGATCGAAGAAAACGGGGCGTCGTTCGAGGAGAACGCGCTCATCAAGGCGCGCGCCGTCTGCGAGGCGCTCGGCTGCGCCGCGTTGGCGGACGATTCGGGCATCTGCGTGGACGCGCTCGGCGGCGCGCCGGGCATCCACAGCGCCCGCTTTGCGGGGGCGCACGGCGACGACGCCGCCAACAACGCGCTCCTTTTGAAAAAACTGCGCGGCGTTCCTCCCGAAAAGCGGGGGGCGTATTTTGAAAGCTGCGTGGCGCTCTGCCTGCCGGACGGGCGGGCTTTTGTCGCATCCGGCAGGACGTACGGTCATATTTTGGACAAAACGGTGGGGCAGGGCGGCTTCGGGTACGATCCGCTCTTTTTCAGCGACGAGTTGGGCAAGACCTTCGGGGAAGCCTCCGAAGAGGAGAAAAATGCCGTCTCGCACAGGGCGCGGGCGCTCGCCGCGCTCGTAAAAAAATGTGAGGGCGTGCTATGAGGACGGTCGTCGTGCTTTCGGATACCCACCGCAACCTTGCGCCGCTCACAAAAATTTCCACCGTATTGGAGGAGAGCGACTATATCGTCCATCTCGGCGATATGGCGTCCGACGCGCGCGACATCGTGCGGGCGTTCCCGCAAAAGACGTATGTGCTTGCGGGCAACAACGATTTTTTCGGCGGCGAAAGCGAGGTCGTGTTGGATATCGAAGGGAGGCGCCTTTTTGCCTGTCACGGGCACCGTTACGGGGTCAAAAGCGGCACGGACAGGCTGGTGCGTGCCGCGCAGGAAAAATTGTGCGACATCGCGCTTTTCGGGCATACGCACGAGCCTTTGATCGAGGAAAAGGAAGGGGTGCTGCTGATCAATCCCGGCTGCATGACGCGATATTCGGCGCGCGTCACCTATTGTTATCTCGTGATCGAAAAGAGCAAGGCCGTCCCCGTCATCGTCGATGTGCGGTAGAAGGCTTTTCCCACAAAAAATGTAAAAATGATTGGAAAATCCTTGAAAATGATTTGACAAAAGGCGTTCCGTTTTGTTATAATCTTTTAGCGTTGTGAATGCGGGTGTAGTTCAATGGTAGAATTCCAGCCTTCCAAGCTGGCTGCGTGGGTCCGATTCCCATCACCCGCTCCAAACACAGAGAAGAGAGCGTGTATCTGCGCCTGTAGCTCAGTCGGATAGAGCAATGGCCTTCTAAGCCATGTGTCAGGAGTTCGAATCTCTTCAGGCGCGCCAAATTTTATGGCGGGTGTAGCTCAGTTGGTTAGAGCGCCAGATTGTGGCCCTGGAGGTCGTGGGTTCGATTCCCGTCGCCCGCCCCATAAAATTT
>CALVHS010000023.1 GCA_944328665.1 uncultured Clostridia bacterium
AACTTGTTTCTTTTTAAGATCGGTTTCATAGATCCCTCCTTGCTGTTATCTCGTTTCGGGCGGGTACAGGTTGAGCCGTACGCGCGCCGTAAATTTCTTTTGTGCGGGCGAGTAGCAAAACAGCGCCTCGCCGCCGTACTTTTCCGCCGCAGCCGCCATGCTTTTGAGCCCCAGCCCGCCGTCCCTCCGTCCGCTCATAAAGGCGGAGGCGGGCAGAAATTCTTCGCCGCGGCCTCCCCCCGCAAACTTTACGCCCGCGCAGGAATTTTCGACTTCGACGGCGAGCGATTCGCCCACGACGCCGATCTTGACGCTGAGCCACGGATCGTTTGTTTCCCCCGCGGCGCGGACGGCGTTTTCGAGGGCGTTCGCCAAAATGACGGTGATATCGACGGGGCTGACGGAAAGCTCGCCGCACTCCGCCTTGACCGTGCAGGCGACGCCCGCTTCCCGCGCCCTGCCGATATAGCTTTGCAGGAGCGCGTTGACGGTGAGATCGCCGCAGAACCATTCCGCTTCCGTGCGTTCGGTGCTGCCGATGACTTCTTTTAAGTATTTTTCCGTCTCCTCCTGCTTCCCCTGCCTGAGAAGGTCGTACAGGACGCCCAGATGATGGCGCATATCGTGCCGCATCCGGCGGGACGTTTCGATGTCCTGCATGATATGCTTATATTGAAGCTGCTGCAATTCCGCCGCACGCTGCCGCTCGAACTCTTCCCTGCGCCGTACCGCGTCCTTCAAAAGCACCCAATAAAAGATGAACAGCACCACCGCCGCGAACAGGAAGGGCAGGCTGATGATGCGCCAAAATTCATCGAACCAGGCGGCGGCGGTCGTCTCGCGGATGACGGTATCGTAATAGACGATGACGCCGATATAGGCGGCCGACAGGATGAACACCCACAAAAATTCCCGCCAGACGAGCCGCGCCTCCATGCTTTCTAAGTACCGCTTCACCGTGCGCCGCATCATGAGCGCCATCGGCGGAAGATAGACGAGCGCGCTTATCACATAGCACAAAAAAGTCGCGATCGAATAGACGCCGCCGCCTTCGCCGTCGTGCAGAAGGTTGGTGACGATGCTCGCCGTCATGTACTGCACCACGGCATACACGAGCGCGAAGTCGACGGCGAGCAGCTTTTTGGTGAAGTGCTCGCCAAGGAGCAGGACATAGGCAGCACAGCACACGACGATGACGCCGAGCATATACGTGTTTGCCCAAAGGGAGGGGCGGAGAAGGCCGCCTATCGCGAACGGCAGCGGAAAGAGCGCCGAAAAGAGGAGGAGCGCCGCAATAAAACAGCCGAGCGTTATCTTGCGGGGAAAGCGATAGCTCTCCTTCCCCCACGGCAGAAAGCAGCGCCATCGGCCCCCCGAGCTGAATGAAAAATCCGAGCGCGTTGCGCAGATACATCACCGCCATCGTCATTTCCTCTCGGCAAGGCGCGAAAACACCCAGTTATTGTACGCTTCGCGGATGGAGACGCGCTCTTTGCGGCTGAACAGCACCTCCACGCCGTTCCTGAGCGTGCAGCCCTCCGCGTTCATGTGCTTGATATATTCCATGTTGACGACGTATCCCCTGCGCACGTTCAAAAACCGTCCGTCGAGCCGGGGCAATAGGTCGGGAATGCCGCAGTTGACCCTGAATGTTTCGCCCGAAGCGAGTTCTATCTCCGCGGCATGGTCGCGGCTGGAAATGCCCACGATATTTTCTAAAAATTCCGAACGCCGTTCCTTGCCCACTTTGACGGACAAAATGGGGCGGGGCTGCACCCATTTGGCGGCAATGCGCGAGAACGCCTCGCGGATGCCCTCCGTCGTGACGGGCTTGACCAAATAGTGCACGGCTCCCACTTCAAACGCCTGCACGGCGTGCTCGCGGCTGGTCGTCACGAATACGATGTCCGTCTCGGGCGAACGGGCGATAAGCTCTTTGGCGACGTCCACGCCGCTTTCTTTGGGAAGGTAAATGTCGATGAAGGCGACGGAAAAGGGCGGCAGCACCTTTGCCGCAGCCAAAAGCGACGCGCCGTCTGCAAAACATTCCGCGCTGCGCGTCGGATCCCAGCCCTGTAAGGCAGATATGAATTTCCGGCTCTCCTCTCTGTCGTCGTCTAATACCGCTATCCGCACGATCTCCTCCCGGTAAACAAAAAGGCAGAGTAAGGCGCACTGCGCTCGTTACTCTGCCATAAGGGCGCTATGTAATTGCAGAATGATCCTACCCCCCCCCCGACATTGATATATGTTATATACAATGATGAAATTTGTACATTCCGCCTGTTTCATATCCTGCCCCGTTTGCGTTTTCTTCACCGATATTTTACCATATTCCGCGCCATTTTTCAAGGGGAAAAAGATACCACTTGCGGCAGGCAGGACTACCGCTCACGCATTCCTCTCCCGTTCCCCCGCTATCGCATCCCCCTCTCGTTCCCGCGCCCGCGGCGGTCAAAGATCCAAAGGCGGCGAACTTCGGCGAGTTCACCCTGCCATGGCTGGAAGTGAAACAAGCGCTCGTCAAGCCTTCGATCTTCAAGGAGTACGACAGGCTCTGCCGCAAAAACCTGATCCCCGCGTTCGGGCGATGCTCCCTCGCGCAGATCGACCGCGACAAACTGCAATCGTATCTTTTGGGTTTTGTCAAGGAAGGCAACCACCGCACGGCGGAAAAGCCGGCGCTCATGCTCAACTGCATCTTCGACATGGCGGCGGAGGACTTCAATCTCCCCTCTCCCATGAAGAAGGCGGTGCTGCCCGCCTATCGGACGAAGCGCGGACAGGCGCTTACAAAGGACGAAGAGGCGCGGCTTTTCAACTACTGCAAGACGCATAAGAATGTGGAAGGTACGGACGCCCTGCTCGTCCTCCTCTATTTCGGACTCAGACAAAGCGAACTGCCGACCTTAAAGGTCATTGACGGCAATACCCTCAAATGCGAGACGAGCAAAGAGCGGCTGGGGCAGGACATCGTTTTGCGGCGGGCGCCCTTTCCGCCGATGTTACAGTAATTTTTCGTATAACCGAAAAATGATGGCGGCCGCGCTGCCGCTCACGCCGGGGACAATTACCGCAAGCCCGATAAAAAAACCGAGGATCCCGCCTCTGGCGACCTGCCGCCTGTTTTCGTACCGCAGCGACACTTCTTTTTCCGCAGGATCGTCCGGCTTGGCTACCTCTTCGATGTTTTCTTCATTCCGGTTTTTTTTGATGCATGCTATCCGCCTCCACAATGATCAGATAAAATATACCGCCGCAAAACCAACGGAAAAACAAATAAAAATAACGGGCAGATAAATTTATATTCGCACGATAAGGAAAATTTTCAAAATCCGTGAAAAAAGTATGGGCGGCCGTACAACGGTTGCCAGCGTTTTATCGCCGTTTGCAGTGCAAACTTGCAAAAACGCCCCCTCCGCCCTGTAAGCGTATATTCATAATATATATAAATAAATACAAATACAAGTATGTGATGTCTGCGGCTATAGTATAGCAGGTTTTGGAAAAATATAAAAATAATTTTTCACAAAACATCAAAAAACATATGTATGTCAAAAGCCAAAAAGCAGGGAGGGAACAATAATTATTGCTCCCTCCCTGCTTTTTCCGTGCGCCGCAACTAAAACGGCCGATTTCAATATCACATGATCCTGCCGCCGGTCACGGGATCGAAAACGTAAATATCTTTGGGCGAAAATCTGACAGCAATTTCATCGTTTTGAGAAATGCTCTGTTCCGCGTCGAAATTTGCCACGACGTCCTGTCCGCAAAAGTCAAAGTGGATATTGTATTCGCCGCCGAGCAATTCGCACACCGTCGGCCGGACCACGTAACAATTTTTGTAATCCTTCCCCTGTTCGCACTTTTCTATGCGGATCCGCTCCGGACGGATACCGATCATGACCTCATGGTCGTATCCGGCATAAGAGCGCAGTTTGGATAACTTTTCATCCAGAATTGCAATTTCCGCGTCCGGTTCTTCCGAAACCTTCCGTTTCCGAAACAGCGAAATAAATTTTGCGAGCCCTTTTTTATACGCGGCGCGCCTTCCGCCGAAATTTTTGTATTCTCCCGTGCAGGACAGGATACGCAGTAACTTTTCACGCGCGGCGGGGCCGTAATTTGCTCGCATGTCCTCAAACTTTTCCGCTGCTTTCTGATAAAAAGCCTCATGTTTTCGGAGAAATCCTTCTCCCGCCTCGATGCTCATCCCGTCCAGATCGAATCTGCCCGCGGCAATATCCAGATCCGCCTTGAAAATATTCATCGTAGGCGAACCGATAAAGCGCGCGACGAAAATATTTGCGGGGTCGTTATAGACCTGTTTGGGCGTGCCGATCTGCTGGACAAAGCCGCGCGACATGACGACGATGCGCGTGGCCATCGTCATCGCCTCCGTCTGGTCGTGCGTCACGTATATCGTCGTCGCCCCGATCCTCTGATGCAGTTTTACGATTTCGCTGCGCATGGAAAGGCGCAGTTTTGCGTCAAGGTTGGACAGCGGTTCGTCCATCATGAAGATCGGAACATTTTTAATGATTGCCCTGCCCAGGGCAACGCGCTGCATCTGGCCGCCGGAAAGTTCGCGCGGAAATTTATCGAGATAGGGCACGAGATCAAGTTTGTCCGCCGTTTCAAAAACGCGCGCTTTGATCTCGTAATCGGTCAATTTGCGGTTTTCCGTAATCCGTTCGCCGCGCTCGTTTATCAGATAAAACTCTTCGTCCGCCGCAAGCCCCTCTTCTTTGAGGGCCTCGCGCCCCTTTTCCCCCTCGAAAACGGCGCGCTCTCTCCACGCCGACAGAGCGGCAGAGAGGTCGTCCCCTTTCCTTTCTTCCGACAGCGACAGGGCCAATTTTGCCGTTTCGAAAGAGATACCGAACTGCAACGCCAGTTTTTCCGTGCGGCCGCGCTTTGACTTTTTGCCCGATGCCTCTTCGTATACCGCGCCGAGAAAGGACTCCGCCTTATCCGTATCCAAGAGACATTTCAGTTCGCCCCAGAAGAACGATTCGCCGCTGCGTACGGGCATCGGATACCGGTTGATCGTAAGCGGAAACGCGATATTGTCATATACGTTCATCTGCGGGTACAGGGCGTAGCTTTGAAAGACGATCGCCATTTTTCTGTCCTTGCTCGGTTTGTAATTGAGCAATTCCCCTTCCAAAAGAATATCTCCCGCGGTGACGTCTTCCAGCCCCGCGATCATGCGGAGCATCGTGCTTTTGCCGCAGCCGGAAGGGCCGACGATCACGATAAACTCGTTTTTTGCGATTTCCAAATTGAAATCGTGAACCGCCTTTTCGCCGTTCGGATATATTTTTTCGAGATGCCGCAGCGATAAAAATGTATTCCGATCCTGTAAAATCTGATCATCCATTAACCTTTCAACCCCGTAGACGCTATGCCGTCGATCATTTTATTTTGCGTAATGATAAAGATAATGATGATGGGTATGAGCGAAAAGACGCTCGTCGCCATGGAAACGCCCACCTGTCCCCAAGAGGCGCCCCCCGTATATCCCGTCAGGGCGACCGTTACCGTCTGCCAATAACTGCTTTCGCCGCTGAGCAGCAACTGCGGCCAGGCGAGATTGTTCCAACTTCCCGTAAAGGTGAACAGTACGATGAGCAGGATCGTAGACCTTGCAAGCGGGCATACGAGCCTGCGGAAAATGACTCTGTGCCCCGCCCCGTCGCTTTTGGCGCTGTCTACGATATCGGGCGGGATGGACCTGAAGAAATTCCGCATCAGGAGCATGTTGAAAATGCCCGTCCCGCTCGGTATGATCAGCCAGAAATAGATATATAAATACGTTCCTGCGGAACTCAGATCGAGCGCGTTGCGGATCTGCGAAAAGATCACAAATCCCGGCGCCGTTCCGATGACGCCCGGAACAGCCATCCACAAAAACAGGAACCTGATGATCGAATCACGCCCCTTGAATTTGAGAAAAACCAGAGCGTACGCGGTTATCAGATCGAACACGACCGTGACCACTATGGAAGCGGCCGTCGACCACAGCGAGTTCAGCATCCAGATAGGCATGTTGTCTACCTGCCCTCCCCGTACGAGGAACCCGGCATAATGTTTCAGCGTCCATTCATCCCACGAAGAAGGAAACAGTTTTTCCGGATGCAGCTGCAGATCAAGGTCGGATTTGAACGAGGAGCCGACCATATACAGCAGCGGAATGCTCCAGATCACGCTGATGACCAGCAGGCAGACAAAAGAAACGATCTTTTCCTTCCGCCGTGTACGTTCCGACTTGGTTTTACGCCTCTTTTGCGTCATCTTTCTCCTCCTTTGCGATCATATAAGAATTGCCGCGGGCAACAGCATATTCTTCGGTATATTTCGTCCGCTTTTTTCTTCCGTCCATCGCTTTCCGTTCGATCGAACTTAAAATGATCACGATCGCTCCGAAAACGATCGCGGCGGCGCAAAGATATCCCGTCTGCCGCGCGTAAGCGACCCCGCCCATCAGAAAATTCTGAATAAACATCATGGGCGTCACCAAGAGAGACTCGTTATCGATTTCGTTGAGAACGTACGGGCCTCCGTACAGATTCAGATTGGCGATCAGCGAATTGAACAGGCAGATGGATACCGCGGGCTTGATGCTCGGCAAAGTCACGTATAAAAACCTTGTCCATCTGTTCCCGCCGTCCATTTCGCACGCCTCGTTCAGCGATTTCGGGACGTCGCGCAGCGCGGCCGCCAAAATCACGAAATTTCCGCCGCACGTCCAGACGTTTGCGAGCAAAATGACAAACCATCGCAGAAAGTCGTTTTCCCACGGGAGCCCGGAAAGCCACTTGATCTCCGTACCGAACCAGGCATTGATCAAGCCGGAACTGCTCCCCGCGAACATGTTGCCGAAAATAATGCCGTTGATGGTAACGGAGATAACGCAGGGCAGATATATGATCGCCCGAAAGATCTTGAATCCCGGCGGGTGCATATTCAAAAGATACGCAAGCCCGAGCGGGACCAGGATCGCGAGCGGCGTATTGACGGCGCAGAACGCGAGCATCGTCGAAAAGGATCCCCAAAACCGCTGTGAAATCGGATCGCTCGGATCAAACACTTCGATAAAATTGTCCAGGCCAATAAATTCGTTCTGCTCAGGCATGTACGGGTTGTACTGCATGAAAGAGAACACAAATCCCATAACGAACGGGATGACCGTAAACAACACAAAGATGATGAAATACGGACTAATCAGTACGAACGCAAGCAGCTGTTCCTTCCTCTTTGCCCGTTTTTGCTGCGCCTTTTTATCGATCGCGGTAACTTGCATGCAATACCCCTTACTTTATAAAATCAACTATGGCGTTCACTTCTTCCTGACATCTTAAAATTTCTGAAGAGATCGTTCCGTCCGTTATGGAAGATTTGCCCACCGCAGACACGAACAATGCGTTCAGGTTCGTCTGTACCTCTTTGAATGCCGGCGTGAGCCCCATGCAACGGAAATCGTCGAGATCGGGATAGAAGTGGATGAAATAATGGCTGACGATGGAATCGCTCTGATACGTCTGGCTTTCCGAAACGATCTTGGAAGCGCTGACGTGCCCCGCTCTCGCCCACTGCGTGCCGATTTCGGCATTTTGCGTGAAATAGCGGATAAACTCCAAAATCGCCGCCTTTTGGTTGATATCCTGCACCGTTTTGGACATGGCGAAGAAATGCGAATCGCCGAATACAACATTTGCGGAAGGATCGACGGCGTCCATGGCAAACCAGCCGGAGAGGGAGGTCGCGCCCAGATAATCGGACACTTCGGATACATTGATCCCCTTTTCGTCCGCATAGGCGCTCAAATGCTCGTTGTTGCTCCACGGAAGCGTCAGATAGAACAGGAAATTATCGCTGAGATATTCTTCCAACACGCTTTCTCTGCCGTACTGAGCAAAATTCTTGTCGTAGATCAATTCGCGGATGGACCCGATCGCGTCTTTGAAAGCATCTTCGTTCTCTCCTTCCGCCCATTCGGCATAGAGCGATTCCGTATCGAATAATTCTCCGCCGTTCTGCAGCACCGCCGTGGGGAATACATAGCGGGCAAAATAATCGTTTCCGGTCGCCCAGGCGATCGGCCAGAACCCGCTGCCGTATTCATCTTTGGCGTTCTGCAACAAAGTTATGAGTTCCGCGCGCGTTTCGGGCAGTTTGCCGCCGAGTTCTTCAAGTTTCGCCTTGTTATAGTAGACGATCATGCTCTGCGCGTCAACCGGCACCGCGTAAAGGGAATCCCCCTCACCGAGAGAAGAGTACTGCGCCAGACCTTCCGCATAATCTTCCATGTCGATCTCGATGCCGGAAAGTTCCATCACCTCGTCGAAGGGCTGTAGCAGATCGTTGTTTTCGAACGATTTGAGCACTTTCTGGTGCGCCATGATCAGGTCGGGCGCGTTGGAATTGTTGCTGATCCTCTGCGGGACGGAAGTTTCGAACGTACCGTCGCCGATCGATTCGCTGTGTACGGTTATCTCTCCGCGGTGCTCGATATTGAACTGCTGCACGATCTGCTCAAACGCGTCTTTATCCGTGCCGGAAACGACCGTATTGCAGACAATTTCGACGTTTTCGAATATGACGTTGCCGTTTTCATCCTTTTTCAGTTCGCCCGTGGTGATCGGCCCGTCGCTGCCGCCTCCGCAGGCGGCAAATACACCCAGCGAAGCGGCGGAAAGAACGCCCGCAAGCAAAACCGAAACAAATTTCTTTTTCATAAAAACCTCCCGATCGTTAATTTTGCGGGACAAAGTGATATACGAACCCGCCGTGCTGTGCTAAATTCACCGTTTTCTGCATGCTACTGTCTGCCGTTTCCTGCGATACGAGCACGTCGCTCATGCTGTCCGGATCGTCGGTATAAACGGTCGCCGAGTACGTCACGCCGTCTTCCAAGAAGGAGAGATCGAAGTTGACGGTCGTAGCGATCAGCGCGCCGCAGCCGGCAACGAACCATTCGTCTCCGCTTCTGACCGCCGCGCAATAATAGATATCCGGTTCTCCGCACAAATACACCGTTTCGTCGCGCAGGGAGGGCAGCGCCTTATAAAAGGCGTTATAGGTATCCGAATAATATACGTCCGCGTAATCGGCCATCGCGGGCACGCCCGACTCGATGAGCACGGCGAGCGCCATCTGATGCCCTGCCGTAAGATAATCGCCGAGGGGCTGTACGACGGGCGTAAAATCGCTCGGCCCGACCACGCAGCGCACGAACAGTTCGTTGATCGTGAAAGAACTGCTTACGCTCTGGAATTCGTTGCCGTAAATGGCCTCGCGGCTGAGCACGTGCGGATACTTCCTGCGCTCGCCCGTGGGCTTGTTGCACCCGTGCGGTATAACGACCATTCTTCTTTTTGCCGTTTCCTGATAGATGGTATCGTACCATTCGATGGCCCCGATATCCTCGCCCTGAAATTTCAGATTATCCGCGTTCTGCCCGTCGAAAAAGTCCACTTTGATGCCGTCGATGCCGTAACTTTCATAGAGGTCGAGTTTCACGCAGAGATTGTCGTAATCGCCGCGGGCGAAAGTTCCGAACGCGCTCGACCAGACGATGACTTTGACGCCCTTACTGTGCGCGTACTCGACAAATGCCAAAAACTCGTCTTCGTTGAGCCCTTCGTTCCAACTTGCGTCCAACAGCGTATACGTCCATCCCATCTCCGCGGCGAGGTCTACATAGCCGCGCTGCAGGCCGCCCGAACTGAAATCGTTCTGCTGCGAACTTCCGTATTTGATCCAGTTAAACGCCGTAACGCCGGACTCCACCCAATCGTAGTTGTATGTTTCCTGTTCCTCGGCGGAAAGATCCTCGTAATTGTCCGGTTTCCAATATTCCTGATCGTCGTACACCTTTTCCACAAGTTCCGATTCCTGCACCGTTTTCATGTCTCCCGTGATGCCGACGCGCCAGGGCGATTCGAAGGGATACCCGACCTGATTGTCGTTGATCGTGACTCCGGCGGGCGTATGCACCGTCTGCAGCGTGCCCGTGCCCTGTTTTTCGGAGGGCATTTCCAAAAAGGAGCCGTAAAAGCCGCTGCCGATCAATTCGGACTCGGTGACCAGCGAATAAATATCCGTACCCTGTATCTGATACAGGAGCGGCATGGCAAAATAAACGTCGGGACGCAGGTTGTCGGACGAACGGTAGTCATAAGACCCTTCATAAGAAAAATAATTGCCGGTATCCGAACTGGAAACATATTGCTGCGCCCACATCGACGAACCTTCGGGCAATACGAATTCCGTCTTTTCTTCCCGCACGGTCATCGTGCCGCTGCCGCCGTCCACCGCGCGGACGCCGTAACGGAAAGCATACCCGTCGTCATAGGCGCGCATGACGATATCCAGATAAAACTCCCAGCCTTTCAAAGTGATCGTCGTTTCGTTGCACTCGTATTCCACTTCGGAAGATTTGCCGGACACGTTTTCGTAAGAGCCTTCCACCTTCCGCGAATTGACGGCGTGCACCGTCGTCAGGTCGAAATCGTCCTCCGCGATGTCCAAGCCGAGGGCGGAATCTTTCACGACGGCGGTACCGTTTTTTTCCACCGTATAAGAGAGCGCGCCGTTCCCGTCCAACTTTACGGCCGCGACGATTGAACCGTCCGGAGAGGA
>CALVHS010000024.1 GCA_944328665.1 uncultured Clostridia bacterium
CCCATGGCCTTATGCCGAAGGATCGGCTATTATCCCCTGAAAGAAGGAAACGAGGCGTAATAATGAAGGAGCGGACGCCCCTTCCGTCTTGCCCACGGCAAGACGCCTCCCCTTTTGAAGGGGAGGAAGAGGAAAAAGAGGCTGCGACAAACCGCCTCTCCTCTTCAAAGGAAAACCGGAAAATAAAAAATCCGCCTTGCGGCCCCCGTTCTTTTCCAAGGGGACGGCGGAGGACGAAAGCCGGAGCCGTGCAAAAAACGCGTTGACGGCACGGTATCTGCAGGCATATCAGCCCTGCTGCGGCGAGGGCCCGAGCAGCAGGGGCAGCAGCTCGTTCAACGCGCGCACGACCGCGCGCACACGGTAGCCGGACGGAAGCGGCGCGCCCTGCGCATTGAACCACACGCAGTCCATTCCCGCCGCATTTGCCCCCGCCACGTCCGACGCGAGCGAATCCCCCACCATAAGGCAGCGCGCGGGCGCCGTATTCAGCGCGCCCACCATGCCGCCGAAAAAAGCGGCCGTCGGCTTGATCGCCCCCACCTGCTCCGAAATGAACACCCGGTACAGCATGGGCGAAAGCGCCTGCAGCCTGCCCGTCTGCATGGCCGTCAGCCCGTTGGTCGCCACGCAGACGCGATACTTTGTGCAGAGCGCGGCGATCGTCTCCCTTGCTCCGTCCACACAATGCCCGCCCGACGAGAGCGTATGCAAAAAGGCGCGTTCGGCCGCCGCACGCCCCGCCCCCAGCCCGTACGACGCGTCGGCAAACCGCATAATATCGCGCACATGGTCGTAATACAGTGCATGATAGCGCCGCTGGATCTCGGGCAGGTGTACGTTGTACAGCCCGAGATCGCCCCAATTGCGTGCCGAAAAGGCCCAGCAGGCTTCGATCATCTCTTCGTCCGCGGGCACGCCCGCCGCGCGGAACGCCGCACGAAAAGCGCGCCGCTCGTCGGCGTTGAAATCGAGAATGGTATGATCGGCGTCAAAAATAATGTACTCGTACTGCATGCGCTCCCCGTATGGCGTCCGCGCCCGTAAGGCGCGTACGCCATACGGACAACCCGTGTCCCTCCGCCCGCGATGTACGCCCCGCTCTGCGGCGGATGGCACCCAAAGACACGGACTACCAGTCCTGCTTTTTCAGACTCTTATCTTTTATATCGTCGTACTTTTCGAAGTAGCGGCGCTTCCACTCGGCCGGCGAGAGGGGAACCGCTTCGCCCTGCGCATAGGTCAGATACTCCTGCAGCTCTTCGGGGGAAAAATCCCCCTCGCACACCTCGCTGTCGTACCGTGCAAACAGACGCATTAAATCGTAATCGGACATACTTGCTCCTTGCGGCGCGCAGGCTTTCCACGGCCGCCCGCACTTATCCACATTCCGGATGTGGATAAGTGGACAACTTACACAAATCGGTTGACCGACGCGTCGTACGCGTATCCGGCCGCCGCCAGGCTCTGTTTCAGCGCGGCGCAATCCCATTCCATATCGTCGCACAGCGCTTCGGGCGAGGCGTATCCGTCCCGCAGCTTCATGTTGACAATGCTGCACAGCATTGCGGGATCTTCCGGCATCTGCATATACGTTCCCTCGTATTTTTTATTATTATAGCACGTTGTCCCCAAAAAGGCAACCCGTATGCCGACCTCTTTCCCGCCCGCCGCTTGACAGCGGGACAAAAAAAGCCTATAATAGGCCTGATCGCAAACGTGCGGGAGAGGCATGATATGGAGGAAAATTTGGAGGAGCGACTGATCGCTGCCTGGGTGACCCTGACGGGCGTGCTGAAAAACACGCGCATGACGCAAGGCATGGTGTATAACGAGGCGATCGTAATGCTGGTTGCCTATAACCGCTACCGCGAAGACGGAAAGGGGCTGGTCTCTTTTAAAGAGATCGTCTCCGAGACGCGGATGCTGAAATCGCTCGTCAACCGCACCATCGACGCGTTGGTCGAAAAAAAGATGCTTGAACGGTGCGAAGGCCGGGACAAGCGTACCACTTTCGTGCGGATCCTGCCAGAGAACATCGGCGAATATCTGCGCGTACACGAACACTCCCTTGCACTTGCCCGCGACCTGACAAAAGTGATCGGAAGAAAGGACGCCGAGGCATTCGTGCGTATCGCCGGCAAGATTGCTGCTTACATCGACAACCCCGATACCCAATAAAAAACTGCGCCCGCGGGATACTCCCGCGGGCGCAGTTTTTTATTGGTCGCTCTCCTCGCGACCCGCCCGCGGCGACGCGGCGGACGAGCGCAGGCGGCTGATGCACCAGCTCTTCTGACTGCAATACGGACACTTCAGATACCGCCGTTTGATCGTATGCGGCGCAAACAGATAGGCGGTAAGCGACGGCACAAACTCCTTATTGCACTTCGGGCAGGTAAATATCTCCGTATCGACCGCCACAACGAGGATGGGGGCGATGACCGCCGCAACGCCCAAAAAAGCGCATACAATGACGGTAATGCGCGCCCAAACGGGCAGATCGCAGAATGACGCGATAAGAATAAGCGCGCCACAAACAACGACGCCCGCCCAAGCCGCCACATTGCAAATGACGGCCTTCGTCTCGGGGCACGTTCTGTCGCGTGCAAAGCGTAAAAGCTGTTCTTCCGCCTGTGCGCGGTACTGTTCGCCCGTCGAAAGGCGCTCGCCCGCAAGCAGTTCGTTGACCGTGATGCCGAGCAGTCTGCATACCGGCAGCATGAGGGAAATGTCGGGCAGTCCGCGCCCCGTCTCCCATTTAGAGACCGTCTTTTCGGATACGCCAAGCCTTTCCGCGAACGCGCCCTGCGTCCAGCCCTTTTCCTTGCGCAGTTCCTTCAAAAATATGCCCGTCTTATTCTGATCCATGCCTGCCTCCGCCACTCTTTCCTTACGCACATTTATCATACCATATCCGCCGCAAAAATACCACCTGCGGAGCGTACGTTTTAAATTTTTTATAAAAACGGCGCAGGGACACTTTTTTCACGTCATCCACCGTTTTCTCCGCTGCGGATTTGAAACCGTTCGCGGAACGAGCGGCTTTCCGAAGGGGGTTTCAGCCGTAAATGACCGAGGGAAACATGGCCGCGACAATAACATGCGCCGTAAAACCGCGGCGCGAAAGCAAAACATGATCCGCCGATGATGTTTATTGTACTGCATCTACGGCTCGTGCAGACATAGGCGGGACGGGCATAGCTCTTATACCGACAGCGTGCAGAATGCGCCTGTGCGATCCGGCAGTCGCGCAATCGTTACATGTTCCCCGTAAACGGGTCTTACGCCTTCCCCCGCGGGGAAGACGGCATGATGTGACGGATGAAGGGACATACGAGGAAACGGGTTTTTGCCGCCCCCTTCATCGCCGCCCTCGGCTGGGCTTCCCTTGAAGGGAAACTCTCCCCTCGCTTCCCTCACCGGTACAAGGCGGTGAGACATACGTTCTGCAGACAACTCCTGCGCGGCCCCGCATTCATTTGACATTGCCGTCAAAAATCGTGACCGTCCGACACAAGAACGGCTGTCCGCTTGCGGGAGCACTCCATAAAAGCGACGCAATCGTACCGAAGAGATGAAAACGGACCGACGGGGAGAGTCGCGAAGGCGCAGGGGCGAAGTTCTCTTGCTCTGAAAAGTATAAAGAAACGGACTTCCGTTCCGAAGTCCGTTTCCGTGTGTAAAAGGTGGCAACTACCTATCCTTCCGGGCCGTTAGGCCAAGTACTTTGGGCGTAAGAGAGCTTAACTTCTGTGTTCGGGATGGGAACAGGTGGATCCTCTCTGCTATCGTCACCACCATGGTATATTAAGTCCTTGCGGACGTAATATCATGGCAACCGTTAAATTCGTTTCCCCCTTTAACGGTTTTTGCGCGGCTTTCCCGCCTGCGCTTCAGCCCGCAGGCTGACAACTGAACAATAAGTTCCGTACTCCCGGCTCACGATCCTCGCTCGTAAAAATCATAGTTCTCGTTTCCGAAGCGACTTCTCTCTCAACTCCCGTTGAGATCAAGCCCTCGACCTATTAGTATCGGTCAGCTCCACACGTTACCGTGCTTCCACCTCCGACCTATCAACCTCATCGTCTTTGAGGGGTCTTACTATCTTACGATATGGGATACCTTATCTTGAGGTCAGTTTCACGCTTAGATGCTTTCAGCGTTTATCTGCTCCGCACTTCGCTACCCTGCC
>CALVHS010000025.1 GCA_944328665.1 uncultured Clostridia bacterium
TAGCGAAGTGCGGATGAGATAAACGCTGAAAGCATCTAAGCGTGAAACTCACCTCAAGATAAGATATCCCATATCGTAAGGTAGTAAGACCCCTTGTAGACAACGAGGTTGATAGGTCGGAGGTGTAAGCGCAGCAATGCGTGTAGCTGACCGATACTAATAGGTCGAGGGCTTGATCTCAACAAAGTTGAGAAAAGCGGAATACGAATCCTGAAATACGGAGAAAAGACTATAATTTCAACGAGCTAAAAGATAGTCGAAGCCGAAGTACAAAATTTCGAAGGGCTATGCAGTTGTCAATCTTCTTAGGGCGGGGAAGGGAAATTCCCCCAGAGATTGCGATGATTTTTTCTTTGGATAAGGGGAAGAAATCAGATCGTATATACTCTGCGCAAGCAGTTATATAACCATTGCGGTGACGATAGCAGAGAGGTCCCACCTGTTCTCATACCGAACACAGAAGTTAAGCTCTCTTACGCCGAAAGTACTTGAGGATCACCCTCCGGAAGGATAGGTAGTTGCCGCATCCAAAAAAAGCACCCGAGCTGTTCGGGTGCTTTTTTTGCTCTGCCGCCCGAAAGGTAGCCTTTCGGGCGGCAGTTTTTATGCAAGGCCGTACCGCATGCCCTCTTCCCGAACGCCCTTATGCCTTCTGCTTTGCGGGGCGCGTTTGCGGCGGCGGCAGGAAGGGGAAAGGGGTCGAACAGATCGGGTTTTGCGCAAAGGAGATGCTCGCCGTCTGTAAGTCGTTCAGTCTCGTTTCCCGCAGGGAATACCGCTTGTTGGCAAAAAAGAGGAGGAAGAAGGACAAAAACCCGGTCGCGGCGATGAGGATGACGGGCAGCACGCTGTCGCTGAACACAAAGGAAAGGGTCAAAAGCGCCGACGCAAAGAGCAGTTCTTTATATTGCAGCCGCAGCGCCTGCCAAAAGCCCGTCTGTTCGTCCCGCTTCGGCGTGACGATAAAGGTCGCCTTCTTTCCGAACATCCCCAAGAGCGCGCTGACGAGCGAGGTGTACAGCATCGATCCGTACAATACGACCACGCAGACGAGATAGAACAGGAAGCGGAAAAAGTTGAGCCGGAAGATCCATGTGAACACGTCGTTGAGCATGGGGGAAAAGAAGAAGATCACCGTCGGCACGATCATCCAAAGGGGGTACAGTTTGCCGATGTCGATGCCCAGCGCGGGCATAAAGGTGATGTTCAAAAAGATATAAAAGGCGAACACGGCGGTCAGCGGCAGGTTGTAGGTAAAGAGGACGATGTCCAGCTTTTCATACCACGCCATGGGGGAGCGGAGGATCTTTCCCGTATATCTTTTGATAAATTCCAAGTTGCCCTGCGTCCATTTAGAGTGCCGTTTTTTGAAGGCGGCATAGTCGACGGGATATTCTTCGCGGCAGACGATGTTGGGCGCAAAGGCGACGTACCAGCCCGACCCGCGCAGTTCGATGCTCAGGCATAAATCCTCCGCCACCAGATGCGGAAAGCCGCCCGCCTCCTCGTAGCAGTCTCTGCGGATCATCGCCCCGTGCCCGAGCATGGAGGAAAATCCGTAGCGGTGCTTCATCGTCTGATAGGTCGGCCAGTGCGAGTTGACGCCGATGTGGAACAGCTTCATAAAAAAGTTGCGGTTGCGCGTCGCCACGTGGTTCGCCTGTACGATGCCCACGTTTTCATAGGCGGCAAAATAGCGCAGGCTCTCCGCGATAAAATTTTCCGGGATGACCTCGTCCGAGTCGAGGATGACCGCATACCGCCAGCCGCCGCGCTTCGCCTCGTCGGAGAGGAGAAAATGGTTGATGTTGCCCGCCTTAAACCCGATGCGGTCTTTTCTGCGCACCACCCGTATGCCGTGTTTGGCGGCAAAGCCGTCCACCGCCCGCCGGTACTCTTCTTTAGAAGAATCGTCGAGGATGACCGTTTCAAAATTGTCGTAGCGCTGATCCATACAGGCGCGCAGGCTTTCCCCGTCAAAGTCGTTGCAGGTGCAATACAGCAGATATACCTTCGGCGAACCGTCCGCCCGCGCCGCTTGTACGCGCGCATAGCGGCGGCAGAGGGCGCGCTTGGCAAAGAGATACCAGATCACATATAAAAAGTCTTTGACCCCGTTCAGCCAAAAATAGGAAATGAACACGCCGTTGAGCGCCACCAATACGGTCGCCGCGGCGCGCAGCCCGCGGGACGGTGCGGCCCCTTCTGCAAAAGGCAGCGCCGTAAAGCCGCGCGCAAGGTTGAGCCACAGCCATACGGTCAGCCCCGTCCACAGGCAGAGCATGACGATGTATAGGGCGGGCGATTTTTTCAGTTCGTTTTGCTTATGCATAAATCGTTCCCCCGTAAATGCGTTTCGGCGGATAGTATGTCGCTTTTCGCCTTTTTTATGAGGGGAACGTTCTCTGTCAGATCCTGACAGCCGTGGAGGCTGCCCGCCGTTTTCCTTGCGTTTTTGGAAAAAAAATGATATACTGACAATGTCTTTTCCCGAAGGCGGATGAGAGAAAAAGGGGGCGGAAAAAATGAGAAAATTTACGGCGAGGCGCGCGTGCCTGACGGCAGCGGGGGTGTTTTGCGGCCTGCTTTTGCTGGCGTGGCCTCTCCTTGCGCTCGCGGAGATGACGGGGCAGTCGGTATACGGCGGCCCGTACGCGATCGGCGGGTTTTCGGAAAGCGGCTACGAGTCTCTGTTTACGGGCAGTTCTGCCGTAACGGTAGCGGAAGGACTGTTTTCCATAGCCGCGCAGGCATATGGAAACACCGTCTCTTTAACGGACATCCGTCCGCTCTTCTATTTTGCGCAGATCGCCTGCGGCGTCACCTGTGCGGCGGGGGCGCTGTGCGTCCTCCTTTCGCTCGTCTGGTGGCAGGGGTTTTCCGTCGGCAAGGGCATGCGGGTGATGCGTACGGTCGCCGTCTTTTTCATCGCGGCGGCGTTGTTGTACGCGGCGGCGGGGCTGATCCCCACCCTCGCCCTCAACATCTCTTGGATAGAATTGTGGGGCGGCGTCGACAAAAGCGCGGAAGCCGCCGCCGCGGCGATGCCCTTTTCCTCGCAGGCGGGTTGGCTGCTTGCGGCCGCCGTTCCGTCGGGCGGGGCGTTTGCGCTCTTTTATGTTTTGGCAAAAAAGGAGGGGGCGCCCGCGGCGGCTTTGCGGGCGGCGCCCGCCTTGCCCGAACGGCCCTCTGCGCGCGTGCAGGAGAAAAAGGCGCCCGAGCGGGAGCCGGAACGCTACACGTTCGAGCGGATCGCCTATTTGCGGGAGCTGAAAGCGCTCTTCGATGACGGGATCTTGTCCGAACAGGAGTATGTAAAAGAGAAGAAAAAGTTTTTGGGCGAATGAAAGAGAGGCGCGCGGAGAATTCCGCGCGCCTCTCTTCTTTCGGGATATCAGACCGCGTTTTGCCGTTCTACGGTCGCGACGACGCCCGCGTTTTCGTTGAGCAGGGAGATCTGATCGCGGATACGGCGCAGGATCTCTCCGTCGCCGAGGGCGCAGTCGAAGGGGACGGCCACTTCGAACACGAGATTGGCGTGATTCGTCCCGCCCACCACGCGGAAGTCATGCATCCGGAAGGAAGCGTCCACGCTCGCCACCGCCTCTTCCACTTCCCTGCGCAGGCGGTTGACGTTTTCGTCATCCAGGACGAGGGGGTCGATGTGTACGGTCAGGGCGATGCCGGAGGACTGTTCGATCGCCTTTTCGATCTTGTCCGCCAGGTCGTGCGCCTCCATCAGCGGCAGGCGGGCGTCCACTTCCACATGCACCGTCGCGTACAGCGCGCCGCCGTAGTCGTGCAAGGTCAGATCGTGTACCCCGTGTACGCCCGTAAAGGCGCACACGTCCGCCTTCAGCTTTTTGACGGTCTCGGGGTCGGCGGCGTGCCCCAACAGGCGAGAGACCGTCTCTTTTAAGATGCCCGCGCCCGAACAGGCGATAAACACGGCCACGGCGATCCCCATATAGCCGTCCAACTGCAGGCCGGAAAAGTGCGAGATCAAGAGGGCGGCGAGCACCGCCGCGGTCGCGACGGCGTCGCTGAGGCTGTCCGCCGCCGTCGCCTTGAACGTCTCGGCGGAAAATTCTTTATACAGGGCGCGGTTCATGGCAAACATGCACAGTTTAACGAGCACGGCAGCCCCCGGCACGGCGATCAGCCCGAAGGAAAGGGCGGTCTGCTGCGGGGAAAAGATGCTTTCCGCCGATTGGATGGCGAGCTCCGCCGCGACCGCCAGAATGACGACGGCGATGACCAGGGCGGAAACGCTCTCCGCGCGCCTGTGCCCGAAGGGATGCTCTTTGTCGGCGGGTTTGCCGCTCATCTTGAACCCGATCACCGAAACGACGTTGCCGCCGCAGTCGGTCAGGTTGTTGATGCCGTCCGCGATGACGGAGACCGCGCCCGAGAGCGCGCCGAAAGCGATCTTGCCGGCGGCGAGCAGAAGGTTGCAGACGATGCCCAACAGCCCCGCCCGTTTGCCGCATTTTTCCCGCGCGTCCGCGGCGGATCGCTCCGGTTTTTTGAGGAACAGATGAGAAATTTTCATGGTTTTGCCCCCGTTTTTGCCGCCCTATGCCTGCGGCGGGCAGGCCTTATCCTTCTCCGCCGCGCAGGCAAGCAGGGAAGGGAGCGCCGAAAGGTCGGTCGTCCATTCGTGCCGGCTCCGCTCTGCGTGGATGCGGTTTGCCTCTCCGAGGGCGGCGTGGTATTCGCTCTGCGTGCAGCCGTTCACCTTCATAAAGTGCGCCTGCGCCTCCTTTTCCTTCCCCATAAGGGATGTCCTGCCGATGTGGATGACCTGATGGCAGGCGGGGCAGACGGCGATGATGCCGGCAAGTTTTTGGATGTGTTTTTCGTCGTCGTATTCCCAGACTTCGTGCGCTTCCAGCCTGCCCGCCCTGCCGCAGACGGCGCACCTGCCGCCCGCGCGGGCGTAGGCGGCTTTGCGGAGCTTGTCCCACAGCGCTTTCGGCAGGGCGCTGCGCAGGTTCGCGCGCCAGCACCCGTCCGGCACGAGGCCGAATCGCAGCTTAAGATCTTTCATAGCGGTATTGTACCACATCCGCGCAAAATAGGCAATCTGCCGCGGCAAAATTTCTTCACAAAATATTGTGGTGGAACTCTTGAAAGGCGTCATATAATGTGGTATAATGGGGGCAAGGAGGAAAATGCCAATGGAATATGCCAACGCGGAAAAATTCCTGCAAAGCTATAACCGCATCGAAAGCCAGCTGAAAATTTTGTACGGCGGCAAGGCGACGCAGAATTTTACCGACCTCGTCAAGCGATGCACCGATCTCAACCTGACCGTGCGCCGTTATGAAAACGAACTCATCGACTACGGCAAACTGCGCAACGCCATCGTGCACCGCGTGACGGATTCGCAGGAGGTGTTCATCGCCAATCCCTGTGACAACGTGGTGGAAAACATCGCCTTTATCGAAAAACAGCTCTGCCACCCGCCCCGCCTGACGGACGCCATCAAGATCAAAAAGATCGCCTCCGTCTTTGCGGACAAACCGCTCATCACGGCGGTGCAGACGTTTGCGGAAAGCTGGCAAAAGTCCCTCATCGTCTACGATCACGGCAAGATGGCGGGCGTCATCAATTCGTACGGGCTGTACGGAGAGATCGCTTCCCGCGCCGCCCGCGGGGAGGACATCAACGCCTTTCTCATGCAGACGCCCTGCGGCGCCATCCTCAGCGACGAGGTGCTGTCCCGCTACAAGCTCGTCGCGGCGGACGCGACCGTCTTCGACGTCTTTAAAGCGTTCGAAGAGCAGAAAAACCTGCTCGCCGTCATCGTCACGGAAAACGGCAGCCTGGGAGAAAAGGCGGAATGCATCGTCACCCCGTCCGACTTTCCGCGCATCAACCGCTATCTGGAAACGTACAACGTCAAGCCCTTTTAAAAAATGAAAACTATTCTCAAAAAATTTAAAATTTTTTCAAAAATTTTTTAAAAAGGTATTGACAAACCAAAAAAGTGTGATATAATAGAGGTACAAACAAGGGAACGGACGAAAGGGCGTCGGCCGAAAAGCGATTTGAAAGCGGATCGGAAGCGAACAATTTCAACCAAACGAAAGCTGCGTAAATTTTGTAAGGCAAATTCTGCAGGACGACATCCTTAAAAAGATGGCGGCGCCGGACAAAAGGAGCAAGGCGGACGGGAGCGAGAAAGGAAGCGCGGAAGAAAAGCGGACAAAAAGCCGCTCGGCAAATGATCGCAGCCCCCTGCAGAGATAGGTTGCGTACGAACTTATCGGGAAGCTTTCATTGAACCGGACGAATGTTCTTTACGTTGCGTGGGTTTATATTACTGACTCCGGAAATGTTATATTTCCAAACCGACCGAATTTCTGTTGTATGAAAATCCAAACACATTCTTCATAAAATGCGGCAGAGGTTTTTTGAACGGTTTTCGAGTTGATTAGGGGAGAAAATGATAGGCCGTTAAAGGGAAAGCAAAATTTTTTCAGGATCGTTTGATTTAACCGACAGGGTGTCATAACAGGTTAAAAAGTGTAAGTTTGCGATCCACGAAAAAACTTTTCGGAATATACGGATCGTAATGTATAAACGCCACAGGTGGGCGGAGCGCTTTCATAAGCGCTCCGCCTTTGATGCATGAGGCAGAAAAAAGTGCTTTGATGCATAAGGCGGAAAAAAGAGCTTTGATGCATGACGCACGAGGAAGGGCCGCGGAAAGATCTATAAAAAAAGACAGGGTGAACGCCGGTTTTTACGGCGTTCTTTTTTTTTGCACATTGCGGCCGCCCGCCGCATATGGATGGTATATCGTTATTTTCAGGAGGCGGCTTGCAGTGTATAAAGTATTATCTCCGGAAACGGTCGTCATCGCCGAGGGCGTCATCATCGGCGACGGCGCCGTCATCCATCCCGGCAACGTGCTCGGCGCGGGGACGGTCGTCGGCAGAGGAGCGATCCTGTATCCGAACAACGTCATCGAAGCGTCGGAGATCGGCGACGGCGCCGAACTGACCGCCAGCGTCGTGCGCGGGGCAAAAGTGGGCGGGGGCGCCAAAGTGGGGCCGTTCGCCAACTTGCGCGAGGGCAGCCGCATCGGCGAAAATTGTCGCATCGGCGACTTTGTGGAGATCAAAAACGCAGAGATCGGCGCGGGCAGCAAGGTCAGCCACCTCGCCTATATCGGCGACGCGCGCGTCGGCAGGGGGGTAAATGTCGGCTGCGGGGCGGTCTTTTGCAATTATGACGGCAGCAAAAAGCATTTTACCGCCGTAGGCGACGGCGCCTTTATCGGCAGCAACGTCAATTTGATCGCGCCCGTTACCGTAGGGGAAAACGCCTTTATCGCCGCGGGCACGACCGTCACGCGCGACGTGCCCGCGGGCGCGTCCGTCATCGGCAGGGTGCGCCAGCAGGAAAGCGAGGCGCTGCGCAAAAAGCGGGAGGAAAGGCATGGCTGAACTGTTTGGGACGGACGGCATCCGCGGCGTGGCGGGGGAAACGCTCACTTCCCGCACGGCGTTTGCGCTCGGCAACGCGCTCACCCGCTTAAAGGGGTCTCCTCGCGTCGTGTTGGGGCAGGATACGCGCGTCTCTTCGGATATGCTCGCCCTCGCCTTGGCGGCGGGCGTCACGGCGGGCGGCGGCAGCGTGCTGTGGGGCGGGGTGCTGCCCACGGCGGCGGTCTCGTACTTTGTACAAAGGCGGGGGGCGGACTTCGGCGTCATGGTCAGTGCCTCGCACAATCCCGCCTCGCACAACGGGCTGAAAGTGTTCGGCGCCGACGGCAGAAAACTTGCGGACGGCAAAGAGCGCCGTGCGGAACGGTATATGGGGGAATACGTCTTTGCAGGGCCCCTTTCCATGGGCAGGGCGGCGGCATTGGAGGGAGAAGAGGAATATATTGCCTTTTTGACGGCAAAGGGCGCCCCGCTGACGGGCAAAAAGTTCGTGCTCGATTGCGCCAACGGCGCGGCGGGGCGCATCGCGCCCGAGGTGTTCCGCCGTCTGGGCGCACAGATCGTCGCCGTGGGGACGAACCGGGGCGGCGCGGACATCAACGAAGGGTGCGGCGCGCTGCATCCCGAGCGCATCCGCGCCATGACCGTCGAAGCGGGCGCGGACGCGGGGTTCGCCTATGACGGCGATGCGGATCGGCTGATCGCCTGCGACGAAAAGGGGGCGCTCGTGGACGGGGATAAGATCGTCTGCATCTTTGCCGCCCGATTGCAGAGCGAGGGCGCCCTGTGTGAACCTGTCGCCGTCGGCACGGCGCATACCAACGCGGGGGCGGAGATCTATCTCAAAAAGAGGGGCATCCGCCTCATCCGCACGGACATCGGGGACAAATACGTCGCCGAGGCGATGCAAAAGAGCGGCGCGCGGGTCGGCGGAGAGCAGTCGGGGCACATCATCCTCGCCGATGACGAAGTCACGGGCGACGGCGTCCTCGCTTCCGTGCGGCTCGCCTCTCTCGTGGCGGAAAAAAAGCTCTCCCGCCTGGCGGACATCAAGATGTTCCCGCAATACAACGCGAGCGTCAAGGTCGGGGACAAGGTGCGCGTGCTGGGGGACGAATACCTGCGCGACGTCATCGACCGCGAGCGCCGCGGCGTCGCCCGTCTGGTCGTGCGCGCCTCGGGCACGGAGCCGCTCGTGCGCATCTTTGCCGAAGGGGAAAGCAAGCGGGCGGTCAAAGCCGCCGTCGAAAGAGTGCGCGCGGCGATCCGCGCCGCCGAGGAGGGCTGACCATGTGCGGCATCATCGGCTGTGTGAGCGAAAAGGACTGCTGCGGCATCCTCTATGACGGGCTGAAGCGGCTGGAATACCGCGGGTACGATTCGGCGGGCATGGCGGTGCTGGGCGAAACGCTGGCAGTCTTCAAAAAAAAGGGGGGCGTCGACAGCCTTGCCGCCTTCTATGCGCCGGGGAACACGGGGATCGGGCATACCCGCTGGGCGACGCACGGCGCGCCGTCCGACGAAAACGCGCATCCCCACCGCGCGGGCAAGATCGCGCTCGTCCACAACGGCATCGTCGAAAATCACGCCGCCCTCAGGCGCGAGCTGGAAGGGGCGGGGGAGCGGTTCGCCTCCGAAACGGACAGCGAAGTGCTGGCAAAGCGCATCGCCCGCGCCTACCGCGGCGACCTGTTGTCGGCGGTCAGGGATGGTCTGTCCCGCGCGGAAGGCTCGTATGCGGTCGCCGTCATCGCGGAAGACCGCCCCGGAGAACTGGTCGCCGCGCGCCGCAAAAGCCCCCTCGTGGCGGGCAAAGGGCAAAGCGGCGCGTTCGTATGCAGCGACATCCCCGCCCTTGCGGGCATGGCGGAGTACATCGCCCGCGCGGAGGACGGCGAATTTGTGCGCATTTCTTCGGGGGAGATCGAATTTTTCGACGCCTCTCTGCGTCCCGTCCCCAAGACCTTTTTTCGCGCCCCGCAGGCGGAAACGTGGCTCTTTGCGGCGGGCGGCGATCGGATGCGCGCCGAGATCGCCGAGATCCCCCGCGCCCTTTCCGACACCCTCGGCGCCCTGCGGCAAACGGATCTTGCCCCCTGCGCCCGCGCGCTGCGCACGGCAAAGCGCCTGTTTGCCGTCGCCTGCGGCACGGCATACCACGCGGCGCTCGCCTTTGCCTATGCCGTCGAGCGGGACGCGCATATCCCCGTATACTGCCTTTCTTCGGGGGAATTCCGCTGCCGTCCGCCCCTGATCGCCGCGGGAGAAGTGCTCGTCGCCGTCAGCCAGAGCGGGGAAACGGCGGACACCCTTGCGGCGGCGCGCCTCGCCAAAGAGCGGGGCGCCTACGTCATCGCCGTCACCAACGTCGGCGGCTCTTCCCTCACCGCCGCCGCCGACTTTTGCCTCGTCATGCGCGCGGGCGCGGAGATCGCCGTTGCCGCCACAAAAAGTTATAACTGTCAGCTTTTGTGCCTGAACTATCTCGCCGCGCAGCTCGTCTTTTTTAAGGAGACCGCCCTTCCCCCCTGGTATGACGCGCTCGGCGATCTGCCCGCGGCGGCGCAGGCGGCCTTTTCCGCCTTTGCCGACGTCGACCGCCTTGCGGGCGCGCTGACGGGCGCGCGCGCGATGTTCTTCCTCGGCAGGGGGCAGGACGAACCCACCGCCAAAGAGGGCGCCCTCAAGGTCAAGGAGATCTCCCGCGTCTTTGCGGAAGGCATGCCCGCGGGTGAATTGAAGCATGGGCCGCTCGCCCTTGTCGAAGGGGGCTTCCCCGCGGTGTGCCTCTCCACCCAGGCTTCCCTCGCCGCCAAAAGCGAAAACACCCTTGCGGAAGTCAGGGCGCGGGGCGGGTATTGCGCGCTGTTTACGCAGCAACAAAAGTGGCTGAAAGAAAGCTGCGCCGACGTTCGCTGCCGGCTGCCCGCCCTGCCGGAGCCGCTCATGCCCGTCGTCGCCGTCATCCCTCTGCAATATCTTGCGTATAAGATGTGCCTTGCGCGCGGGCTGGATCCCGACAAGCCGAAAAATTTGGCAAAGAGCGTGACGGTAGAGTGACGGCGCGCCCTTGCGGGTAAAAGCCTTTGCCCGCCCTTTCTCCCCGCGCGCCGGCAAGGGCGGGGCGCTTTCGCGGAGACAAAAAAGCGCAATATATTTCTAAAATGCCGCGCGCCCGCCGTTCAGGCGGGCGCGCGTTTCCGTTGCAAAGGGAAACGTTCCCTCATTTTTGCCCGCCAAAAAAAGTTTTTCGGCAAAAAAGCGCCGTCCGCGCGCATTTTATAATAAGGAAAGGGAACAAAAAATCAAGCAATATATTTATTACAACTTTTTGACAATTTACACGAAACTTTTTTACAACTCCGTTCTATAATGGAAGCACAAATCAAGAAGGAGATAGAAAAAAATGAAGAAGTTACTTCTGGCAATCGCAAGCGTGGTACTCGCTTGCGGCATCGGCTTTGCAGCAGTCGGCTGCGGCGAGACAGGCACCAACGGTGGAGGCGAATACACGATCAACGTCGGGGCGGGCGGTTCCGGCGCGGGCATCAGCCAGACGCACAGCGGTGCGATCGACATGGGTATGGCGTCCAGCAAGGTCGAGGGCGAAGATGCGGAAGGCATCGAGGTGTATGCGATCTGCCAAGACGGCATCGCGATGGTCGTGCATAAAGACAACGATCTCGAAGACCTCACGCTCGATCAGCTGAACGATATTTATACGGGTGAGATCAAAAATTGGGAAGATCTCGGCGCGACGAGCGTGACGGGCGAAATTTTGATCGGTGCGCGCGAAGAAGGTTCCGGTACGCGTGACGCCTTCCTTGAATTGATCGGCGTCGAGGATGAAACAACGCTTGCTACGGCTTCTATCGAGGCGACCAGTACGGGAGCGTTGAAAGAGTATGTGGCAGGGCAGAAAAATGCGATCGGGTATATCTCGCTCGGTTCCGTCGATACAACGGTCAACGCCATCAAGATCGGCGGCGTAGAAGCGACGACCGATAACGTTCTGGACGGTTCATATTCTCTTGCCCGTCCGTTCAACGTAATGTATCAGCAGTCCAGGATGGATGAAAACGATCTGATGCAGGATTTCTTTAAATTCCTCCAGAGCAAGCAGGCGCACGATATCATCGTGGAAGAGGGGTATGTCAGCGGTTTGTCTACCGCCGCCGAATACACGGTACCCGATACCCTTCCTACGACAATGACGCTGGATATCGCGGGCTCTACGTCCGTGCAGCCGCTCATGGTCATACTGTCCGAAGCGTATGTGGAATTGCTCAACGACGCTTTGAACGCAGAAGCGGAATAATCAAACAGACAGATAAAGGGTGCGGGTTGAGCGATCAGCCCGCTCTCTCGTTGTATACAAAGAGGAAATCATGAAAGAGGAAAAGACAATTTTACAGACAGAAGCGCAAATTTCGGAAGGCGGGGGAGAGCTTGCCGTCAATAAGAAAAATATCGTGAAAGAGCTGTTGATGAAGATCCTCTTCATCATTGCCGCGGCGATCTTTATCGCGGTCGTTGCAGTCATCTGCGTCTATTTGTTTGTGCTCGCCGTTCCCACGATCGCGGAGATCGGCTTCTTTGAATTTATTTTTGGTTCGAGGTGGCTGCCCGGCAACGAACTGTACGGGCTGGGGACTTTGATCGTCGGAACGTCGTATGCGACGGCTTGCGCCCTCATCGTCGGTGTTCCCATCGGGCTGCTGGTGGCCGTCTTTATGGCGTTTTACTGCCCCAAATGGCTGTATAAAGTCATGAAGCCTGTCGTCAATATCCTTGCCGGCATCCCGTCTATCGTCTACGGTTATTTCGGCCTGAACGTGATCGTGCCGTTCGTCAGCAGAACGTTCGGCGGCGGCGGGGCAAGTTTGCTTGCCACGGCGCTGGTTCTTGGCATCATGATCCTGCCTACCGTTATCAGCATCAGCGAAAACGCATTGCGCGCCGTGCCCAAAAGCTATTACGAGGGCGCGCTTGCCCTCGGCGCCACCAAGGAGCGCGCCATCATCAAGACGGTTTTCCCCGCGGCGATGTCCGGTGTCGTCACTTCCATCATCCTCGCGTTGGGGCGCGCTTTCGGCGAAACGGCGGCCGTCGTTCTCGTCTGCGGGAATATCGCGCAATTTCCGGACAGTCTGCTCGATCCGATCCGTACGCTGTCTTCTAATATCGCTACGGGGTTAGCCTACGGAACGGGGCTGCACAGGCAGGCGTTGATCGCCAGTTCTGTGGTGTTGTTCGTTTTTATTTTGATTATCACGGCGATCGTCATGGTCTTGCGCAAGAAAAAGAGGTAAAAGCATGGCAAAAGAACTTATATTAAAAGAAGGGGAAGTAGATGCGCGCGACATCGTGCCCATCAACCGGCAAAGTTTTCGAGATAAATTGCAGGCGTATTTGCATAAACCGTTTTCCTTTTTATTGCTGATATTGGTTGCGATCGCGACTTTTGCGACGGCGGCGGTCGTCGTCGGGATCGTGATCTATGTCCTGTGGCAGGGTGTGCCGCACTTAAAGCCGGAACTGTTTTCTTGGCGTTGGACGATAGACAACCTGTCTTTGATGCCTTCGCTCATCAATACGTTGGTGATATCGCTCATCTCTCTGCTGTTGGCAGGCGTGATCGGCATCTTTGCCGCCATTTTTATGGTCGAATACGCTAAATCGACGAACGTCTTTGTCAAGATCGTCCGCATGGCGGCGGAGACCCTTTCCGGCATCCCGTCCATCGTGTACGGCATTTTCGGCATGATGTTCTTTGTCGACGAGGACTTTTTAGGGATGGGCTTTACGCTGCTCGGGGGGGCGCTGACCATGACGATGATGATCCTGCCCCTCATCATGCGCACCACGGAAGAGGCGCTGCTCGCCGTGCCCGATTCCTTCCGGGAAGGCTCTTTCGCCCTCGGCGCGGGCAAGCTGCGCACCATCTTCGTCATCATCCTGCCTTCGGCGATCCCGGGCATCGTCTCGGGCGTGATCTTAGGATTCGGGCGTATCGTCGGCGAAACGATGGCGCTCGTCTATACGGCAGGTTCGGCTTTTAATATCCGTTATCCCGCCGGGCTGATGGGGCAGGGGTGTACGCTGACCGTTTATATGTATTCGCTGATCTCGGAAGGTTCCGGCTATTCCAATCAGGCATGGGCGATCGCGGTCGTACTGATCATCCTCGTCGTCATCATCAACGGCGCGGCAGAATTTATCGGCAATAAACTGAAAAAGGAGTACTAAACGGTGGAAAACGAAAATACGATAGAACGGGCGGATAAATTCAACATAAAAGACCTCAACCTCTATTACGGCAACTTCCATGCCCTCAAAGATATCTCCATGGACATCAAGGAAAAGGAGATCACCGCGTTCATCGGGCCTTCGGGCTGCGGCAAATCCACTTTTTTGAAAACGTTGAACCGCATGAACGACCTCATCCCCGATTGCAAGATCACGGGCGAGGTGCTCATCGACGGGATCAACCTTTACAGCAAGGTGGACATCAACATCCTGCGCAAGCGGGTCGGCATGGTCTTTCAAAAACCCAATCCCTTCCCCATGAGCGTGTACGACAACATCGCCTACGGCCCGCGCACCCACGGCATCCGCAAGAAGGCGGATCTCGACGAGATCGTCGAGCGTTCCCTGCAGCAGGCCGCCATTTGGGACGAGCTTAAAGACAGGCTGAAAAAGTCCGCGCTCGGGCTTTCGGGCGGGCAGCAGCAGCGCCTTTGCATCGCGCGCACCCTCGCGGTGGAGCCGGAGGTCATCCTCATGGACGAGCCGACCAGCGCGCTCGATCCTATCTCCACTTCCAAGATCGAAGATCTCGCGCAGGAGATCAAGGACAAATACACCATCGTCATCGTCACGCACAACATGCAGCAGGCGGCGCGTATTTCGGATAAGACGGCGTTTTTCCTCTTGGGCGATCTCGTCGAATACGGCATAACGGACGAGATCTTCAATCGCCCGCGCGACAAGAGGACGGAAGATTACATTACCGGGAGGTTCGGTTGATATGACAAGAAGACAATTCGACGAGCAGCTCGCCCTTCTCAAAGAGGAGCTGATCTCGATGGGAGATCTCAATTGCAGGGCGATCGACGACGCCGTCGGCGCGCTCGAAACGCAGAACACAGAACTTGCCAAGCGGACGAAGAGCGTCGAGACGCTCGTGGACGAAAAGGAGATGGAGATCGAGCGGCTGTGCTTAAAACTCATTTTGAAGCAGCAGCCGGTCGCAAGCGACCTTCTCTTTGTCACCAGCGCCATGAAGATGATCACCGATATGGAGCGCATCGCCGATCAGGCGGTGGACATTTCCGATCTCGTCATCAAAATGAGCAAGCTGCCCTATGCCGAACAGCTCTCCGAAGTGACCGACATGGCGGAAAAGGTGCGCGATATGGTCAAAAAGGCGACCGAATCTTTTGTGGAGCGCGACTGCGACAAGGCGAAGGAAGTCTGCCGCGCGGACGACGCCGTGGACGATCTGTTCGACGTCATCAAAGGCAAGGTGACGAGCGTCGTGCACAAGGACATCGACGAGGACGCCAACGGCGAGCAGGCGCTCGACCTTTTGATGATCGCCAAGTATCTGGAAAAGATCGGCGACCACGCGTCCAATATCGCGGAATGGGTCATCTTTATGGTGACGGGCGAACATAAAAAGCTGAATTAAAAAACAGAGCATAAAAAAAGCCGGCGGCGGAAAGTTTTCCGCCGCCGGTCGTCGTTATTGAGCGCCGGACTGTTGGAATATTTGCAATATATTGCCAAAACCGAGGATCGCGCCTGCGATGACGATAAGGATGATGGCAAGGAGAAGGATGCAGAAATAGGAACGGGCAAAGCTGCGCCGCACGATGTTCGACCCGCTGAGGGCAAAGACGATAATAAAGATCCACCCGATCAGGGGAATGGAAAACAAAATGGTGTAGCCAAAGTACGACCATGCGCCCAAAGGACGATATTTGTCGGGCAGGGCAGCGATCTCCTGCTTTTCGTAACTGTTCATAAAAAACCCTCCTGTTTTGTATAGTGTCAGTATAACACAGAACGGAAAAAGCCGCAACAAAAAAGAACATAAACGTCGAAAAAAGTTTAATTTTCTAAACAATACGCCCCCTGGGCTGTCGGCGAATCGCTTTTCCCTATCAAAGGCTTCCCCCCGGAAGAACTGTCGGCAAATCGCTTCCCCCCCAAGGCTTCCCCCTCGGGAGGGGGAAGCTGTCACCAAAACAGGGCTCCCAAAAAGTATCGAAGAACTTTTTGGGAATCAGCGCCTCATCCGTCAGCCGCCCGCAGCGGCGCTTTTTATGATGATGTCTTTCCATAAATCGGCAATATATTGTATATCGCCGCTGTTTTATACATTTCCGTGAAAAATATTACAAATTTATTACAAATTTTACAATTGTATTTTTCTTTCCGTGCGGTATAATGTAAGGGTGGGAAATAAGTTCCCAATTTACGCATGGAGAAATGGTCATATGGATTATGTCATGTCGGTCGTGGAGCTGCTGGCAGGGCTTGGCGCGTTTTTGCTCGGCTTTAAGTTCCTCTCGGACAACATCGAAAAGCTGGCGATGAACAAATTGCGCGGGTGGTTCGATTCCCTCGCCAAAAGCAAGTGGAGCCGCGTCGCCGGCGTGGGCATCGGCGCGGGCGTCACGGCGATTATCCAAAGTTCGTCGGCGACGACGGTCATGGTGGTCGGCTTCGTCAACGTGGGCATCATGTCTCTGTATCAGGCGACCTCCGTCATCATGGGGGCGAACATCGGCACCACCATCACGGCGCACATCGCCTCGCTGCAGAGCCTGAACATCATCGGGTTTGTCACCGTGCTCACCTGCGTGGGCGTATTCATGGACATGCTCTGCAAAAACGAAAAGATCAAGACGGTCGGGCTTATGATCGCGGGGCTGGGGCTCGTCTTTATCGGTTTGGACGTCATGTCCGATTCGATGGCGATCTATCGAGAAAACGAGCAGATCATCGACTTTCTCGCCTCGGTGAGCGATCCCTTTGTCCTGCTGCTCGTTGGCGTGCTGTTCACGGCGATGGTGCAGTCCAGCTCGGCGGTCACCTCCCTCATCATCACCATGGCGGGGCAGGGGCTGATCATCGGCGGCGCGGGCACAAACGCCGTGCTCTTCCTCGTTTTGGGCAGCAACATCGGCACCTGCATCACGGCGATCCTCTCGTCTATCGGCGCCAACACCAATGCCAAGCGGGCAAGCCTGATCCATCTCATGTTCAACGTGTTCGGTACGCTTATTTTTACCGTCTTTTTGTTGGCATGGCCGGGCTTTATGCGCGCGACGCTCGCCAAGTGGTTTGCGAGCGATCCGGGCAGGCAGATCGCCATGTTCCACACCTTTTTCAACGTCGTCTGCACGCTGCTCTTTTTGCCCTTCACCCGCGTGTTCGTGGTGCTTGCAAACACGCTCATCCGCGGCAAACGCGCCGCGGGGAAGGAGGATGCCGCCGCGCCCAGCATGCTCGACGTGCGCTTTTTGAATACGCCGTCCATCGCCATCGCGCAGGCGAACAGGGAAGCCGCCGTCATGGCGGGCCTGGCGATGGAATCGCTCGACGCCGCCTTCAAGGGGTTTGTGGACGGGGACGAGGGCGCCAAAGAGAAGGTGGAATCGCTCAACCGCGAAATTTCCGTATTGGAGAGGAAACTTGTGGACTATCTCATCAAGATCTCCGCGGGGGACGTGATGCGCGAGGACGAAAAGACCATCTCCGCCATCCATCACGCGACGGGGGATATCCTGCGCATCAGCGAACTTGCCGACAACATCACCAAATACACCCGCAACTGTAAGCGCGACGATATCGAATTTTCTCCGGGCGTCTTGCGGTCGCTCGAACAGATGTACGAAAAGATCTGCGGCCTCTATGAAAGCGCGCTGGAAGTGTTCGGCGGCAAGGACATCACCGCGCTGAAAGCGGTGGACGCGACGGAGGAAGAGATCGACAACGACCGCCGCACGATCATCAACGACCACATCCGCCGCCTCAACGAGGGCAAATGCAAACCCGAGTCGAGCGGCGTGTTCATCAATCTTGTGGGCAACCTCGAGCGCGCGGCGGATCATCTGACATATGTCGCGCATGCGTTTGACTAAACGCCGAGGCCTGTGGTATAATAGTATCGACGGAGGGAAACGGAGGGGATACGATACTATTATGGAAAAGACCGTCTATCTGTTAGAAGATGATCAAACCATCGGCGAGCTGGTGCGCTGCGCGTTGGAAATGTCGGGGATCACCCTCGAATGTTTTGAAACGGTCGCTTCCTTTACGGAAGCGGCGGAAAAGCGCCCGCCCACGGTCGCATTGCTCGACATCATGCTGCCCGACGGAAGCGGGCTGGACGTGTTGGCAAAACTCAAACAAAAATACCCGTCCGTGGGGGTGATCATGCTCTCCGCGCTCGGGCAGGAGACGGATAAGGTGCGCGGGCTGAACCTCGGCGCCGACGATTATGTCGCCAAACCGTTCGGCGTTTTAGAGCTGACGGCGCGCGTCAACGCCCTTTTGCGCCGCTCGGGAGGGAACGCCTCCCTCGTGCGCGGCAACCTCTCGTTGGACGAAGAGACGATGACGGCGACGCTGCGCGGCACCCGATTGGAGCTGAACAATAAGGAATTCAACCTTCTCAAATACCTCATGCAAAAGGAGGGCAAAGCGCTCACGCGCGAAAATATCCTCAACGCCGTTTGGGGGTATGACGAGGGGGAGACGCGCACGGTGGACAACCACGTCGCGCGGCTGCGCAAACTCGGCATCGACTATATCGAAACGGTGTTCGGCGTCGGGTATAAATTCGTATACAGAGAATAGGCCGCCGTGCCCGCCCCCGTGGCGGCGCGGCTTTTTTTGAGGTACGGTCATGAAAAAGAGGATCCTGATCGCGTCGCTCGCGGTCACGTTTTTCGGTGTCCTGCTGCTCACGCTGCTCTTTACCGACGTTTTTTATCGCAACGCCGTCGATTCGGCGGAAAAGCAGCTCAAATCGTACATGAATTTTTTCGACGCCGACGCGCCTTTCACGCAGGAGGAGGCGGAGTCGCTCGCGCAAAAGACGGAGACGGCGCGCGTCACCTTCATGGAGGCGGACGGCACCGTCGTCGCCGACAGCTATGCCGCCGTGCAGGGGCAGACGCGCGAGGACAGGGAGGAAGTGCACGCCGCCATTGCCGACGGCGCGGCCTATGCCGTGCGCGCGAGCGAGACGGTGGGCAAAAACATGATCTATTATTGCGCCCGTATGGACGGCGCGGGAGGCAAGCTCGTGCGTATCGGCATCCCGTTGGACACGGAATTCGCTTTCTTTGTTGACGCGCTGCCCTCCATGCTTTGGTTTTTGCTTTTGGATTTCCTCTGCTGCCTCGTCTTTTCCTGGCTGGCGACGGGCGCCGTTTTAAAGCCGATGGAACAGCTCACGCGCGAATTTGCCACTGCAAAAGGGCGCGTCTTCACAAAATATACCGAACTGAAGCCCCTCGCCAAGAAGATGAACGAGATGAACGAGGAGATCGGCCGCAAAGTCGAGCGCATGCGCGAGGACGGCCGCATAGAAAAGCTGGTGCTCGACAGCATGGAGCACGGCATCGTCATCTTTCGAAGCCTGTCCGACGTGCTGCTCATCAACAGGACGGCGGCGCGCCTGCTTTCGTATGAAGAGAACGAGCCGATCCCCTATTTTGCCGACGATATGGAGATCACAGATCTCCTCGCCGCGGGCGAATCGGCTTCTCTGTACCGCAAGATCGGAGAAAAGGACTATAACTTCCGCTTTACCATGGGAGAGCCGAACGTGCTGCTCATCACCGACGTGACCGAATCGATGGCGGCGGCGCGCTCGAAAGACGAATTTATCGCCAACGTCACGCACGAAATGAATACGCCGCTCACTTCCATCAAGGGCTTTGCCGAGCTGATCGCCGCGGGGGCAGTGCCGCCCGAGCGGGTGCAGGGGATGGCGAGGACGATCATCAAGCAGAGCGACCGTTTGGCAAATCTCATCCGCTCCATCATCAATTTTTCCGCCATTGACAGCGACGAGCTTCCCGATTGCGAGGTGAATATCTCCGAACTGATCGCCGAACTGATCGGCGGGTTTGAGCCGAAGCTGCGCCAAAAGAACATCGCGCTAAAGCTGGACGTCGCACAGGGCGTCAAGGTGATGTCCCGCCGCGAACGGTTGGTGGAGATCTTGAACAATCTCATCAGCAACGGCATCCGTTACAACAAGGAAGGCGGGCAGCTCGCCATCACGCTGACCGGCGGGAAAGAGCCCCGCCTCATCGTGCGGGATACGGGGATCGGCCTGTCCGAAGAGGACAAAACGCGCATCTTTGACCGTTTTTATACGGTGGACAAGTCGCACAACGGCGGGGGCGGCGGCTTCGGGTTGGGGCTTGCCATCGTCAAAAAACTCTGCCGTCGCGCCGGATGGACGTTAAAGGTGGAAAGCACCTTGGGCGAAGGGACGGCTTTTTGCATTGAATTTTAATATTCACGAAATTTCTTTTAAGCTGATAAAAGAAATTTCCGTGATTAAAAGGGAAACCCGAACGGTTTTCCCCTCTGCGCGGCATATATAAGGGCACGCCATTTGCATGCCGCGCATTCACCCCTTCCGTAAGCCAAAGCATTGGCAAATAGGGGTGCGCTGCGGAAAAGTGCGATTTTCCTTGCGCGAGTAAAAATTTTGAGGCGCCCCCCCCCAAGGCTTCCCCCTCGGGAGGGGGAAGCTGTCACGAAGTGACTGATGAGGGTGGGATGTCAGATTATATATCGCCTCATCCGTCAGCCGCTGCGGCGGCTGCCACCTTCCCCTACGCGG
>CALVHS010000026.1 GCA_944328665.1 uncultured Clostridia bacterium
ACGGATGAGGCGCTGATTTTTTACATCCTTTCGCTGAAAATACGCAAGAGATCTTCACATACTTCTTGAAAATGCTCTCGTACTTCTTTGTTCGTATACCGTCTTACTTGTATTTCTAAATTACTAAAATATTCATCGCGTTGCCGATCTTCTTCCTGCGCTTCCTCTTCATAATGCTGCGAACCATCTATTTCTATCACGACCCGCGCTTGCGCACAATAAAAATCTGCAATATAACGCCCGAATACTTTTTGCCTGTGGATCGTATATGGCAAATCCTTCAAAAAGTCATACCATAACCTCCGCTCTTCTTTTGTCATCCCCTTGCGCAAATTTTGTGCAAGGATCTTGATTTTTGCATGCCCCCTCATCAGTCACTCCGTGACAGCTTCCCCCCAGGGGGATGTTTTTATGAGTGATTCTGCGCCCTATGGGATCTACCGTGTTGCCCTAGGCGTCGCTCGTCCCAGCTGCAGACGGATGAGGCGTTGATATTTCCCTGCCTCGCACCCTCATCAGTCACTCCGTGACAGCTTCCCCCTCCCGAGGGGGAAGCCTTGGGGGGGTTCCCCTCCGACTCACGGGAATTTGTTTTTAATTTTATGAACGAAAAAATCTTACTTTTCTTCGTTCTGGCGCTGTTGATAGCGCATGCGGCGCAGCTCTTTGCGGCGCTGCTTGCGGTAATCTTGATCTTCGCGCAGGTTTTCGATGGTGATGTCCGCCATCTGTTTGGCGAGGGCGACGTCCGCGTCCCCTTCCAGCCGCACGGATACGGGCGTGATCTTGATCTTTTTGATGCCCTCTTCCCGCACGAAGCGGTTGAGTTCCGTATTGGCGAGCATAAAGTTCAAAATGACGACGCCGCGCTTGATCATGGCGCGCATGATCTTGTCCGTCCCGCACTTGAACGTGACGGCATGGGCGGCTTCGATCTTTTTGCAATCCTTATGGCCGAGTATGTAGGCGACGATCTCGTCATAGCGGTTGCGCGTCGCGGGCTCTAATTCGGCATATTTTTCGATGAAAGACTTCTTTTCCGCCTGGTTCGATTCGAAGATGACGCTGCGGTCGGTGATCTCGCCGTAGCGGCTGACCAACTCTTCATACTCGCGCGCTTCCTGCTCTTCGACGTCGTCGGCGGGCTCTTCCGCGGCGGCGACTTCCTCCTCCATAGGAAGGACGGGCGCCTCTTCTTCCTCGGGCTGCGGCGCGGGCACGACGGGCTGTTCGGCGATCTGCTCTAACAATTCGACCGTGCCGTTCTGCACGCGCAAAAACAGATCTTCGTCCTCCACGCGCAGGCCTTTGCCGCTTTCGATCTTTTCCTTAATGGCGCGCTTGCGCACCGTTTCGATGCGAGATTCGATCACCCAAAGGATGATGGAAACCAACAAAACGGCGACGAACAGAGCGGTTATGATGATGAAAAAGAGCTGCATATTCGGGCCGTTCATGCCTGTTCACCTCCCGCTTTGTCTTCTCCCGCGGCGACAAGTTCGATGTTGTCGCAATTGACGTCGACGCAGTCGACGCGGACGGTCTTGCCGCCCTGCACGATCTCGAGCAAGTACACGTTTTCATCGCGGATGCGGGCAAGCTCTTCTTTTGAAGCCTTGACCTCTTTCGCCAGGCCGACGGCTTTGAAGATGAGCGCCGCCAACAGCAACGCGAGGAACAGCGTACAAACGACGATGATCAAGATATCCATTGTTCCACCTCCGTTTGACCCCTTATCTTGCCGGCAAGGCTTGTATGCTAAAAGTTAATGTCAGGGGACGTATTCAACATACATATGCCTTTTTCGACGTTTTTATTATAACAAACGCAAATCTTATTGTCAACGCTTTTGTGATTTTTTTGCAAATAAAAATTGCCCTTGCATAAAAACGGCGATACGTTCCCGTATTTTATACGCGACGTGTTTACGAGAGTACACAAAGCGCAAAAAAAATTTCGCCAAAAGGCGACAAAAAACGGCAGCGCGCGCAAAAAAAGGAAGGCTTGCGCCCTCCTCTTTTCAGCCGAGCTGCTTTTTCATTTCGCCGACGACGCGGCTTTCTATGCGAGAAATCTGCACCTGCGAGACGCCGATGACTTCCGCCACTTCGCTTTGGGTCATGTCGCGGAAATACCTTAAAACGATGATCTTGCGTTCGCGCTCGGGCAGGCTTTCGATGGCGGCTTTCAGCTGCAGCCGCTCGATCATCTCCTCCTGATCGTCCGACGCGGGCAGCTTTTCGAGCAATTCGCGGCGGTCGTCCTCCTCTCCGCAGTCATAAATGGAGACGGGCATGCGCGCAGAGCCGAGCACGAATACCGCCTCGCTCTCCTCCATGCCGAACTTTTGCGCCACCTGCGCCACCGACGGCGGGCTGCCGCGGGCGGCGGTGTATTCTTCGATAAAGGCGTTCATCCGCTTGGCGGCGTGTTTGAGCGCGCGAGAGACTTTGACGGAGCCGTCGTCGCGCATGAAGCGCTTGATCTCCCCCGCGATCATGGGCACCGCGTAGGTGGAAAAGCGGACGCCGAAGCGCTCGTCAAAGCCCGCGATCGCCTTCAGCAGCCCGATGCCCGCCAGCTGCATGAGATCGTCAAATTCTACCCCTTTGCCCAAATAGCGCCGCACGATGCTCTTCAAGAGGGAGGTGTTTTGCTCTAAAAGCGCCTCTTTGGCGCGCAGATCCCCCGCCTTGGCGGCGCGGATGTAATCGAACGTCTGCTCGTCAGTCAGCATCTGCCACCTTTGCATCCCCGCCCCGCCCGATGTATTTGGACATGCGCACCGTCGTCCCCGCGCCCTTTTGCGACGTGACGGAGAGATCGGACATGAACGCCTGCATGATGGTAAAGCCCATGCCCGAGCGCTCTTCCCCCGCCGCCGTGGTGTAAAAGGGTTCGAGCGCGCGGGGGACGTCCTCGATGCCGCTGCCCGCGTCGGAAATGCTGATATGTACGGCGGAGGCGTCCGTCTCGCATTCGATGACGACGGTGCCCTGCCCGCCGCGGTAGGCGTGCACGATGCAGTTGGTGACAGCCTCGCTGACGGCGGTCTTGATGTCGGACAACTCGTCGAGGGAGGGATCGAGCGGCAGGCAGAACGCCGCCACCGCGTTGCGCGCGAAGGGTTCGTTTGCAGACAGGGCGGCAAATTCCAATTTCATACGGTTGATCATAACTTCTCCTCTATATTTTGGGAATGAGCGCATACAACCCGCCGACGGAGAGCACCTTGTCCGCCGCGGCGGGCACGGAACGCACATACAGCGGCGTGCCGTAACGCTTGAGTTTTTTATATCTGCCCAGCAAAAAGCCGATCGCCGCCGAATCGGCAAAACGCACGCCCGCGAGGTCGATCACGACCTTATCCGCGCCCGCGTGGGCGTCGATGGCGGCGTCCGCGCGGGCGCGCGCAGCGGGCGCGCTGTGCTCGTCCAGCTCTCCGTTCAGGTATATGTACAGCGTGCCCGCGGCGGCCTTGACGTCGATCTCCATTTTTTTCTTCCTCCCCGAAGCGGTTGCGTTTGCACTATAAGGATAGCACCACGGCGAAAAGAAATTTTGGCGGGATTTGCCGCTTGCGCGCTCCTTTTGCCGAAAAGCCCCGCATGCAGAAAAAAGAAAAAAAGCGCAAAAAACTCTCGCAAAACCATAAAAAACAGTTGACTTTTTTCTCTGTATATTATAAAATAATCAAGCGTTGTGATTGAGACAATGTAACCCGTAAGCGGGGGCCTTTAGCTCAGTTGGTTAGAGCGGTCGGCTCATAACCGATTGGTCCGCGGTTCGAGTCCGTGAAGGCCCACCAAAATCTCATTTACGGCCCGGTAGTTCAGTTGGTTAGAACGCCAGCCTGTCACGCTGGAGGTCGACGGTTCGAGACCGTTCCGGGTCGCCACTCTTTACGAGAAGGCCTGTTTGATAGCATATGTGGGCTGCCAAGCAGGCTTTAAAATGCCTCGGTAGCTCAGTCGGTAGAGCAAGGGACTGAAAATCCCTGTGTCGGTGGTTCGATTCCGCCCCGAGGCACCAACCGTGCTGGTGTAGCTCAACTGGCAGAGCAGCTGATTTGTAATCAGCAGGTTGTGGGTTCGATTCCAATCACCAGCTCCAACGCCAAAACGCGGCGGCACCGCCTTTCATTATTATATATACGGGAAGATTCCAGAGCGGCCAAATGGATCAGACTGTAAATCTGACGTCACTGACTTCGGTAGTTCGAATCTACCTCTTCCCACCAGCAAAAGGGATACCCGAACGGGTATCCCTTTTGCCGTGAGCGGGGCATCGAGGCCGCCGCCCTTCGGCGATCCGCGCGCGATGAGAGCGGGGGACGGCAAATTTGCCGTCCCCCGCGGGTCTTATGTTTTATTCTTTTCCCCCGCCGAAGGTGATGCCTTCGATGAAGAAGCGCTGGCAGAAGAGATACACGACGATCAACGGGACCATCGCCATCAGCGCCGTGGCGCAGTTGAAGTTATACTCCTTATCGCTTTCGGAAAGATACGCGATCAATTTATTCATCGCGATCTGCAGCGTCCACATGCTCGGATCTGCCGTATCCAAATAGACGAGCGCGCCGGCGTAATTGTTATATCCGCCGACAAAGCCGAAGATGAACTGCGCGATGAGCGCGGGTTTAGAGAGCGGGATGACGATGGCAAAAAAGATCTGCCAAAAACCCATGCCGTCGATCTCTGCCGCCTCGATGATCTCCTTGCCGATGCCGTCCAGATAAGGCCGCAAAAAGAATACGGTGCCCGCACTGGCAAACAGCCCGGGGATGACCAGCGGCAGCCATGAGGCGTACCCTTCCGTCCAACCGATGTTCTGATAAAACATATAGCCCACGAAGCCGAAAGCGCCCAACGGGACGAACATCAGCGTGACGGTGATCATGAACAGGGTGTTTTTGCACGGAAAATCGTACTTGGAATAACAATACGCCACCAAAAGGGATTGCAGCAGCCCCGAACAAAGGGGGACGAGCGTGATCCACATCGTGTTCAACATGCCGTTCAGCAAGGTCGGGATGCCGACGTAATAGATATACGGGTCGTCGCTGAACAGCTTGACGTACCCTTCCAGCGAGAACTGCTCCGGCCACCAGATATAGCTCGTTGCCCCCATGTATTCCTTCGTGGTCGTAAACGAGGTGACGATGATGACCGCAAACGGCGCGAGCAGCCACAGCGTATAGACGATCAGGATCGCATAGATGATGATGCGGCCAACATAGATCGGCTTTTTCCGCTTGGCGGGCGCCGTTACGTCCGCATTTTTTGTCATGACAGTATCCATACGCTCAATCCTCCGCCGTTGCTTTGTTCCTCGCACGAATGACGAAGAACGAGATCAGGAACGTGACGACAAACAACACCCAGCTGATGACGGACGCATACTCCATGTCGCGGTTCTGCACCCCCTTCAGGTAGATATAGTAGTTGACGGTCAAACCGATATCGTCCGGGCCAGCGACGCCCGTCCACTGCACGGGCGCGAGGATGGTGACCGCGTCGAACACGGCAAGGCCGTTGGTGATGCTCGCCAAAAGCAGGAAGAGGGTGACCCCCTTGATCCCCGGCAGCGTCACATACCAAAATTTCGCCCAGCCGTTCGCCCCGTCCAAAGCCGCCGCCTCGTATAGAGACGGATTGACGTTTTTGAGCGCCGCTTTGAACATGACGATGCCGTAAGCGGGCGCCTGCCAGACGATGGTCAGATAGACGCACCACACGAGCCGTGACGGATGTTCTACGCTGTTCAGCCATTCGATGTTTTTCCCGAGGATGGTATTGATGACGCCGAGATCCGTGGAAAAGATCCACTTCCACATAATGGCGATGGCGACCGAAGAACAGATATACGGGATAAAAAATACGACCTGAAAGAAGTTCGACCCCTTGATCTTGGAGTTGAGCAGTACCGAGATCGCCAGCGCGATCAGCAACGTGACGACCTGTGCCGTCGCCAACCAAAACGTCGTACGCCAGGACTTCCAGAACCGGTCGTCGTGGAATACTTCCACGATATTGCGAAACTGATTCCATTCCATCGTCGTGAGATCGTTGTTGTCCATCTCCGTGAACATGGAGATGAACGAGATCGCCACGGGAAAGCCGCTGAATATGATAAAGCTGACGATCGGGATGAACACGATCCCGAAGCACATCCACTGCACGGGCTTCCACTTTTTCTTTTTCGGCGGGATCGCGCGGGCGGCGTCGCCGCCCGCATCCCATTCGGCAGCACCGGCTGCCGTCTTCACATCATTTTCCGTACGCATGTCAGCGGATCCCCTTTATGACGCAATACATGTTGTTGAGTTCTACTTTTGCGTTCGCCGCGCGCGCGTCGGAAAAGGCGCTGAGCGTCATCGTACCGCGGCGCACATAATTGTTGAAGTCGTTCGACCAGTTGGTGACCCATGCGCCGCTTTCGAAATACCCCCAGTCTCCGCGGCAGACGTTGTATGCCATCGTCGCGATCGCGTAATAATTTTTGCCGCGATTGACCTCGCTGCTATAGGCGAACGCATCGCTGAACAGCACGTCGTGCGCCACGGGCGCGCGGTTGCCCGCATAGGCGATATACTGCTGCCCTTCGGTGGCGACCCAGCTGATGAAGTCCCAGGACGCCTGATACTTTTCCGGATCGGAGCAGGCGGGGATGACGAGATATTCCGTGCCGCCCGCCGTCGTCTGATTGCCGACGATGGGCGTGCCGTCCACCACCTTCAGTTCGCCCGTATAGACGCCGTCCTCATATTCTTCGCCGATGACTTTGAGATACTCGTTTTCAAAGCTCTCTTCCCCGTCATAGTAGACGCTGCCGCCCTCGTATTCGCGGTACGTCTCGGCGGGGCACATGTTAAAGTCCGCCGCCGCGTCCTGCTGCAGCCTGTCGTTGATGCCCTCGACGGTGCCGCGCACCATCGCGATCTGCGCGGTGTTGAACCAGTTGTCCGCGCTGCCCGTATCGGGATTGGCGACTTCGTAGCCGTAGAACTTTGTGCCGTCATCCCATTCGTCGACGAGCGCATCCCGCGCGACCTGCAGCGAGACATACTCTTTGACCGCATTATACTGCGATTGGATGGCATATACGCCTTCCATCGAGGCGATGCCGCTCTCGTTGACCCTGTCCTCATAGCGCACGATCTCGCCCGCGTTATACGTATTGCCGTTGATGACGGTGCCGTCCGCGGTGACGATATAATTCGGGCTCTTATCGAGCAGGGTAAAGTCATAATCTTCCCCGTTAAAGCCCATGACGTCGCCGCCGACCGACCAACCGTAATTGAACCAATACTCGGACACGAAGCCGTAATTGGATCCGCTCGATTCGTTCCACTCTTTAGAGAAGTATTTGAGAATGTAGCGCATCTCTTCCCAATTCATGCCGATGCAATTATTGAACACCTTGTATACGTCCCGCCCGTCCAGCGTCTTGGACGCCTGTGCGCCGTCGAAGGGCGCCTCTTTGTATTCCGCATAGCCGTGCGGCTGCACGTCCGGATATTTTTCCGCAAGTTCATCTTCCGGGCAGGAGATGATGTTGATGCCCTGCTCCCTGAACAGGCGCTCGTTATACCAGTTGAACTGCATGCTGGTGGCGGAAGGGACTGCCATCAGTGGCTGCCCCGCGCCGACGACATGCTTTTCCTCCCCGGCGCCTTCCGAAGCGTTCGGGTTAAAGGTCATGCTGCCCCAGTCGAGCAATTTGGGATTGATGGTATTTGCTTGGAAATCTTCGTCCGCCTCCGCATACGATTCGAGGTTGACGAAATATCCGTCGGGGGCGCGGCGGCTGTCGCGGGAGATCATCAACGCCTGCAGGGAATTGTTATTCTGTCCGTCCGTGACCGCGACGACGTTGGGCGCATAATTTACGCTCTGCGTGAAAAAGTTGGGAGAAGGATAGCCGTTGCCCTCGCGCTTGGTGACATAGACTTTGTCCTCCAGCCCCTGCCCGTCGTTGTAAGCGGCGATCAGATCGTTCCACGCCTGTTCCGAGATATTGTTGATGCTGCACAGGAAAGTGATCGAAGTGCGATCCCCTTTTTCCGTGTCGCCGAGCTGCGGGCCGTCTTTCCCCACACAGCCCGACAGGCCGAATGCCAACGCCGCCGTCAGGCACACCGCGCAGAAGCCGAGTTTTTTTGCCTTCATGTTTTTACCTCCGAATCGTTCTTTTTTTCGGGCACGGCACAGCCGCCCCTCGTCCTTTCCTACATATCGCAGCCGATCGCGATCTTTTTCCGGAGCGCGACCTGCTCCGCGTTTTTTCCGATCAATATTTCAAACACGCCGGGCTTTACCGTCCATGCGTCCCTCGCCACCGAATAATAAGCGAAGGCGCGCCTGTCCAAAAACAGCGCAACGTGTACCTTTTCCTTTGCCCCGACAAACACCTTTTTGAACGCCTTGAGTTCCTTATACGGGCGATAGACCTCTTTTGTGATCTCGCGCACATACACCTGCGCCGCTTCCTTTCCGCCGATATCGGATACGTTTTCGATATCGAACGACACCATGACCCCGTCCCCTTCCTTAGAGAGCGTCAAATTTTTGTACTCAAAGCGGGAATAGGAAAGGCCATAGCCGAAGGGGAACAGGACAGGCACCCCGAAGGTATCGAAGTAGCGATAGCCGACGTTCAGCCCCTCGCTGTAGACCATGACCGCCTCGTCGCGATAGGCATTCTCCGCGGGCACGTCCTCCAAAGAGAGCGGAAAAGTTTCCGTCAGTTTGCCCGAAGGGTTGACTTTGCCCGTCAGCACCCGCGCGACGGCACGGCTGACGAACTCGCCGCCGTATCCCGCCCAAAGGACGGCGTCCGCTTCCCCGATCCAGTCGCTCATGTCGATCGCCGCGCCCGCGTAGACCACGACGACCAGCTTTTCGCTCGCCTCCGCCAACGCATGGATCGCCGCTTCTTCCTCTTTCGAAAGCCTGATCTGCTGCCTGTCGGCGCTCTCGTATTCGCATGTGTTCGGTTCGCCAACGCACAGCACGGTCACATCTTTTTGCGCCGCCCGAAGGACTGCCTCCTTGAGGTTGCCGAGGTGCGACTGATGCCCGTTCGTCTCCCACACGCTTTCGCCGTATTCCGCGTTTGCGCCCTCCGCGGCGAGCGCCTCCGCCAGCGGCTCGAAGTCGCGCTCGGGATAGACGTTGGAGGAGCCGCCGCCGAAATAATAGCGGACGGCGGGCGCGCCCGTCACGAACACCTTGCCCGCTTTAAGCGGCAGTACGCCCTCGTTTTTGAGAAGGACGATGCCCTCCTCTTCGATCTTCTGTGCGACGGCGCGCCGCTCTTGCAGCGTCATGTCCTGCCGCCGCAGTTTGCTCTCCGCCTCGCACTTGTCCGCGAGCGCGGCAACGCGCGCGGCGCTTTCGTCCAATTTTTTCTCGTCGAGCTTTTCCGCCTTGGCGAGCATCTCCCGTTGATGCGCCTCGTTGTACGGCATCTCCCAGTTGAGGCCCGCGTTCAGGCTCGCCTCGCTGTCCTTGACGGCGTCCCAGTCGGAGACGATGACCCCGTCAAAGCCGAATTCTTCCCGCAGAACGCGGTACAGCTTCGCGTTTTCGCTCATGCGCACGCCGTTGACGAGATTATACGAGCACATCACCGTCCACGGCTGCGCCTCGCACGCCTTTTCAAAGGCGGGAAGGTAGATCTCGCGCAAGGTGCGTTCGTCCACCTCCATGCTCGCCCATTGGCGAGAAATTTCGCTGCTGTTGCAGCAAAAATGTTTGAGAGAGGTGCCGACATGCATGCTCTGCACTCCCTCGATATACCGCTTTGCAAACGCCCCCGCGACGTAGGGATCTTCCGAAAAATATTCAAAATTTCTGCCGTTCGTCGGAAGCCGCTTTATATTCACACCCGGCCCGAGCAGGATATCGACCTTTTGTTCAATACAATCGTTGCCGAGACTTTTGCCCATTTCATATGCAAGTTCCGGATCCCAGCTCTGCGAAAGGATCTGAAAGGACGGGTACGCCACCGACCGGATGCAATCTTTCTGCTCGCTCGACGTGCGGTCGAGCGGCTGGCGCAAGCCCACGGGCCCGTCCGACACCACAAAAGTATAAAGGCTTCCGTCCGCGTCATAATTCGTCCAAAAGTCTGCGCCCATGACCGATCTGATCTTCTGTTCCTTCGTCAACTCTCTTTTGCCTTTCATCTCCTCTTGCCCTCTCCTAAAGCCTGTTTTACGGGCAGCCCGCGGGCGGAAACGCCCGCGGGCGCCCTTTTGCCTGCTGTTCCGTTTCCCCCTCGCCGAAAGGGCGAGGGGGCTTTTTGTTCCTGTTTACTCTGCCGCCGCTTCCCCTTCCGAGAGGGCGAAATACACCGTCACGTTATCCGCCGTATCCCAAGAGAAGAACCCGACGCGCACTCCCTGCGCGGCATACTCTGCGGGGATCGTATACTCCGCCACCTGAACGCCGCCGAAATAGGTATACAGCTTGCCGCCGCGGATGGTGACGGTCAAATCGATGCCCTCGCCCGTGGTGATCTCCGCCCTTTCCTCCTCGGTCAGCTCATGGACGGGATTTTCGCCCCACTGGTTCAGATTGGCGCTCGAGTCGAAGAGGGTATTTGCCGCATTGTACGGATCCCACGCCGCGTTGGCGTACTGGATATTGCCGTTGCCGTCGCCGTTGTGATAGCGCACGATCAGATGCTTGTTGTTTTCGAACACGAGGATGATCCCCTGCGTGTGCATGTTGTGCTTGCTGTTGTTCCAGTTGATGCGCAGCGTCGCGGAGACGTTTTCATACGTATCGTTGGTGAGCACGTTGAAGGTGCCGCCCGGCCCCTTGTAGAGGATCGAGGCGTCTTCCTTGTTGACGTTCGTGAAATCGTGTTTGTCCCAATCCCAGTTCACGAGAGAGCCGAACAGCGCGTACTCGAAGGGAAGTCCGGTCACGGACGCGCCCGCCTTTTCTACCGTGAAGGGGATCGCATTGTATCCTTCCACGACCGCCGTATAGTCGCCGCAGGGCAAACCATTGGCAGAGATCTTGCCGTCCGCGACGATGCACTCGACGTCCGCAAAATAGCTGTTTCTGAGGATGACCTTGGTGCCGTCCGCGATGGAGTTGCCCTTTACACCGTACTTGGCGCCGGTGACGGGCAATTCGATGTCGGCCGACCCGACTTCGGCAAAGGCGGCTTCCACCGTATATGCCGCGTCGACGCGCACCGTGAATTTGCCGCCGCTGACGGAGCCGGTCATCTCGTGCCCGTTCACCTTGACGCTCGTCGGCGCATAGCCCGCGTTCGGCGTGACGGTAACGGTCGCCGTTTCGCCGTAGACGTAGCTGTCCTTGTCGAAGGCGACGCTGCCGTTTTCCGCCTTAACCGTCATGGTCAGCGGGACAAAGAAGGACGAGACGTCCGTCGTATAGCCGTAACCGAACGTATACGACTGTGCGGGGTTCCACACGACATAGCCGAAGCGGAAGCTCATGTCCGCATACTTGGCGTCGATGGTGAAGCAATCGATAAAGGTATCATCCGCGAAGAAGTAGATGGTGTTGCCCTTTTTGACGAGGTTCAGATCGAACCCTTCGCCTTCCCATTTTGCTTTTACAGCCGCCAGTTCCGCGGAAGTATTGTTGGTGGAATACAGTTCCTGCCCGAAAGCGTTGCTCGGATTCCAGGAATTTTTGGTGATGTTCGTCTTATACGGGTTGTCGCTGCCCCAGCCGAGGCCCTGCCCTGCAGGCAGATACTCGATGCGGAAATCGTCCCCGGTGCCGCAGCTGCTGATCGCCACAAAGCTGCCGTCCTCAAAGAGGATCGTGGCAAATTCTTTTTGGGTGTGGTTGCCCTTTTTGCTCAGCCAGGACACCGCGATATCGCCCGTGAATTGTTCGTTGGACAACAGGCCGATGCCCCAACTGTTGCCATAGACGAATTCTCCTTTATTGACGTTCGTAAAATCGTACAAGCTCAACGGATAGTCCCCGCCGGAACCGTCCATGAACATATCCCACTGCAGCGTGACGTCGAGTTCGGCGTCCTGCGTGACGGTGAGAGCGTACGGGACGTACCCGTCCGCAATCAGGCTGTATTCGCCCGCGGCGATGTCCGTCAAGACGATCTTGCCGTCTGCCACGGCCGCTTCGATGTCCGCAAAGAGATTGTTTTTCAAGACGATCTTGGTGCCGTCCGCGATGGAACTGCCGTCCACGCCGTACTTGGCGCCGGCGATATCGATCGTGACGTCCGCCAGCGCGACCGCTTCAAACGTCGCCTTGAGGGTGTACTCCGCCTTGACCGCGCGGAAGGTATACTGACCGCCCGCGATCGAGCCGAGGTCGATCTCCGT
>CALVHS010000027.1 GCA_944328665.1 uncultured Clostridia bacterium
CACCGAGAGGTGGCCGCTGAAAAATTGTTGCGATTGTCAGGAACTTCAAGCACGAGTAGTGCCGCCGGTACCATGCGCTTGAAGCGCCTAATCAAGCCACCGGCTCAGCCGGTGGTACTTGACTTAAGCGGCAAAAATGAACGTTTTTGAAAAGCGACGCAAAGATAAGATTTTATGGCTGCTTATTTGTGAAATATCAAAAAAACAGGATCTGAACTGCCGACATTGTTGTGATAATTTGGATTGATAGCAGCAAACGACGAATGTTAAGACATTGATTCTTCCCAAAAATCGGACAGCTATATCAACGTAGATATTGAGTTCGGGAAAGACGAGGGGGAGTTATCTCCCATAGAAGTGGAAAAGTTGGTGAAAGCGCGAAAGCCGAAAGAAAAAGTATAGTAAAAGAAAAAGTAGAGTATAAGATGATACACAGTACATCGAGGAACATTACGGCTTTAAGGTGCACACGGCGTATATTGCGGAAGTGAAACGCGGTTTAGGCTTGCCAATGTATGATGCGCCCAATACAGTCGAAGAATTGAAACACCCGAGACCGTACCCTACCGAACGGATAGGAATGGCAGAGGCAGGATCAACAGTCGAAAAGCGAGCATTAGTCGATGAAAAAACAGCGAGGAGTAATCCTCGCTGTTTTTCATTTTATGATTTGCTTGTTGATTGGAAGTTCAAATGTCAGATCGGATGGGAGGGTAGCTTCATATCGCTATCGCTATCACTATCCTTTCCATTTGTATCGGCGGTTTTCAGCACTTTGCCGTTTTCAACGATATACAAAGTCAGGGAAAGAATCGCGAGCACCGATGCGGCAGCAATCAGCGCAATGCGCAGTCCGTAAGGCATCTGTGTCCATACAAGGTTGATAAACATCGTCAGGTACAAAAATACGGTAGAGATTTTTCCGTGCCAGCGCGAGCTGTACGTCGTACCCGTTTTTTTGACGATGAGCAGCCCCATTACGCCCATGGCAAGCTCCCGTAAAACGGTGATGGCGACGAGCGCGATCATCGTTTCAGAGATAAAACACAGACTTATAAGAACCGCTAAAAAAGTCAGTTTATCGGCAATGGGATCGAGTGCCTTTCCCAAGGCGCTTATCATGTGAAAACGCCTTGCAATGATGCCGTCCAAAACATCAGTAATGCCCGATAAGACGAGCAATGCCGCCGCTACAAAATATCTTTCCGTAAAGAACATCCAAAGGATAAATGGGATAAGAATAATTCTGAACACAGACATCAAATTGGGAATGGTAAATATTTTTCCTTTCATACTTGGCACCTCTTATGCAGATATTTTACAGTGATCTCACTCCACAGCCTTTAAGCTGTCATTCATATTGACAGAAAGAATTTTGTGTTTCAAAAGGAACGTGACGAGTAAAGTAAAGAACATGATAATTACGGGTGCGGCAAGCCACATAAACCAGCTTATGCCGCCGACAACGCCCGAACCGATGACGCTGTACAAAAGCCAACTCAGTAGAGCGCCCACGGGATAACCGAACAGGGCGCCGATCAAAGAGTTGATATAAATTTCGCGGTAAATATATCCCGTCACTTCTTTATCGCTGTATCCGAGTACCATCAAAGTGGCGATCTCGCGGTTTCGCTCGCTGATGCTGATATTTGTCAGCGTATAGATGACGACCGCCGTCAAAAGCCCCGCAAAGACGATGATGACGATGGAAATGCCGACGATCGCCGCCGTATTTGTAAGGTGGAAAATGCACAGATCGAGAAGCGCCAGCCCCGTCAGGACAAGTCCCGTCGAAAAGGCGATGGAGACGACGGACATCAAAAAGCGGCTTACATAGCGAAAAACATTACGCAGCGTCGATTTATACTTGAACGGGATCCTTTTCCACAGGCGCGGGAATTTTTCCAAAAACACCTTTCTGCCCGCGCGCGGCGCTTTGGGACGCAGGAGGTTCGCCGGCATATCGCCCGTCATTTTTCCACCTGCGATGGCGGTTACGGCGAGCGTTCCCAATATGATGACGCCGAGCACGAGGAAGTAGAAAAACGGCGTTACATAGGCGGCGACGGGCGGCATAACATAGCTTGCACCGAATACCGTATAGACGAGGTTAGAGATACCGATGCTCAAAAAGTGTGCGCCGAACCCGCCTGCGGCGGTCGCGGTGATCGCAAACAAGAAATACTTGAAGAGAATTTGCAATGGTGAATAGCCGAGAGTTGCAAGGCAGGCGATCTGCGCCCGTTCCTCGTTCAACAGCCGCGTCATGGTGGAGAATCCCGCCATGAAAAAGTACCTGAAAGCGGTTAAATTCTGGGCTTCTTTGTCGGGTCCCGGCAAGTACCGCAGGCATATCTGGAAATGGCTGTTTCAGTTCGGCGATTGGTGTGCGCCCGAGGGCGGCGTCATGGACTGGATGAAGCGCGGACGCGAGATCGCCACGGCGTACTATGCAAATTCCTGCCGCATTGTCTCGGGGATCGCCCGCATTTTGGGAAAGAGCGAGGATGCGAAATATTACGCTTTGCTCTCTCAAAAGATCGCCGCCTCCTTCCGCCATGTGTTTACGGACGGAAAGGGGACGCTCAAAAAGGAGTTCCAGACGGGCTATGTGCTGCCGCTTGCCTTCGGGATCGCGAAGGGCGCAGAGCGCAAAACGATGGCGCAAAATCTCGACCGCCTCGTGCGGGAACGGGGGTATCATTTGAGTACAGGCTTTACGGGCACGCCACACATTATCTTTGCCCTTGCGGACAGCGGAAAGGCGGAGACGGCATACAAACTTCTCTTGCAGGATACCGCACCCGCGTGGCTTGCCTGTATCAAAGAGGGCGCGACGACGACCTGGGAGGAGTGGACGATCGATCCCAAAAAAGAGGGCAACATCCCTTCCTTCAATCACTATGCCTATGGCGCGGTGGGCGACTTTTTGTACCGCCGCGTGGCGGGGATAGAGCCGACGGCAGGCGGCTACAAGTGCTTTTCCGTCAGACCCGTTTTGGGCGGCGGGCTCACCTATGCAAAGGCGAGCGTGAAAACGCCCTATGGCACGGCTGAAAGCGAGTGGCGTATGGCGGACGGAAAATTTACCCTCAAAGTCACCGTGCCCGTCTCCTGTACCTGCCGCGTGACGATGCCAAGCGGAAAACAAATCTCGCTTCATAGCGGCGAATATGAAATGGAGGAAGCGGTATGAAATTTCCCGAAAACTTCTTGTGGGGCGCGGCGACGGCAGCGGCGCAAGTTGAGGGCGGCTATCTGGAGGGCGGAAGAACGCCTTCCATTTGGGACAACGCCCCCGCAAATAAGATCAAAAACGGCGAGAACTGCCATGTCGCCTGCGACTTTTATCACCATTGGCGGGAGGACGTCGCTCTCATGAAGGAGATGGGGCTCAAAAGTTACCGCTTCTCTATTTCCTGGCCGCGCGTCATGCCCAAAGAGGGCAAAGTCAACGAGGAAGGGCTCCAATTTTATTCCGACCTTGTGGATGAACTTCTGAAAGCGGGCATCGAGCCGCTCGTGACGTTGTATCATTGGGATATGCCTGCATGGGTGGACGCATACGGCGGCTGGGAGGACGGGCGCATCACGGCGTTCTTCCTCGACTATGCGCGGGCGGTCGTGGAAAAACTTTCCGATCGCGTGCAGTATTGGATCACCTTCAACGAGCCTTCCTGCTTTTTGATGAACGGCTATATGCAGGGGGTGCACGCGCCCTTCAAACGACACTATTTAGCGCTTCCCAAGTTCACCAAAATTTTTATGCGGACGAATGCGGAGACGGTCAAACTCATCCGCAAGATCGCCAAAAAACCGCCGAAAATTGGGCTCTCCTTTGCGGCGGGGGCATTTATCCCTGCGAATGAAAACGATTCCGCCTCCGTTGAGGAAGCGCGCAAAAAGACCTTTTCTAAGGGCATGGGAACCATGAACAACCGCTGGTGGATGGATCCCATCTTATTGGGCGCGCCCGTCTCTGCTTACTGTGTTTACCGCAACGGCGGAAAAAAAGTCAAAGAGTTCAAGTGCGATTTTGATTTTATCGGCATCAACCACTACGAGGCGTTCAACTATTCCCTTTGGGGCGGCGATAAGAACGTGGACAGGAGCAAGCTGCGCAAAAATTCTTTGGGTTGGGTCATCGACGAGCGCTCCCTCTATTGGACGGTGAAATTTATCTACGAGCGCTATCGTCTGCCCGTCATGATCACCGAAAACGGCGTCTCTTTGGACGATAAGCTAAACGGGAAGGGCGAAGTCATCGACACAGAGCGCTGCCGCGCCCTCGAAGGGTTTTTACATCACCTTGCCCGCGCCATGAAAGAGGGGATCCCCGTTCTCGGCTATCAGCATTGGTCGCTCATGGACAACTTCGAGTGGGCGGAAGGGTACGGTCCCCGCTTCGGGCTCATCTATGTGGACTACAAAACGGGGGAACGCACCTTGAAGCAGTCGGCATATCGCTACAAAGAGATCATCAAAAGCAACGGAGAAGGTGTATGAACCCTTTATTTCCCTTGAACGAATATGTGCCCGACGGCGAACCGCACGTCTTTGGCGATCGCGTGTATCTCTACGGCAGCCACGATGAAGAGGGCGGCACGCGCTTCTGCACGCGCGACTATACCGTGTGGAGCGCGCCCGTAACAGATTTGACGGACTGGACTTGCCATGGCGTGACTTACAAAAAGAACCAGGATCCGCGAAGCAGAGAGGGCAAGCTCGTCGATTTCTACGCGCCCGACTGCGTGCGGGGAAAGGACGGCAGATATTATCTCTACTACTTTGCGGCGGGGCCGAATACGTCTGCCTTCGGCCCGATGGCGGTCGCCGTTTCCGATCGCCCCGAAGGGCCTTTCGAGTACCGTTCGGATATCAAGTATCAGGACGGCACGCCCGTTCTCAAATACCTCACCAACGACCCCGCTGTCATCAACGACCACGGCAAAATTTATCTCTATTACGGCTGGGGGCTGGGGCGCGATTTCCGAAACCCAGTTCTAAAACCTCTTTACAATTTCGTCCTCTCCAAACTCTGCAACCGCTCGCTTGTCAACATCAGGAAGACACAGCCGAGCATTCTTTCCTGTGCGGTCGCGGAGCTTGAAGACGATATGTGTACGGTGAAGGGGGAGCCAAAAGCCGTTTTGGATAGTCTGACGACGGCAAAGCGTGGAACGGCACTCTATGAGCATCCCTTCTACGAGGCGCCGTCTATTCGCAAATTCGGTGAGTGGTACTATCTCATTTATTCGTCGGGCAAGAACAATGAACTTGCCTATGCGATGAGCAAGCACCCCGACCGCGGGTTTGAATATAAGGGCGTGCTCATCTCCAATTCCGATCTGGGGTACAAGGGCAACCAAAAGCCGAAGATGCCCGCAGGCACCATCCATGGCAGCGTGGAACAGATAAACGGCAAATATTACGTCTTCTATCACCGCTGCACCAACGATACCGACTTTTCCCGCCAGGCGTGCGCAGAGCCCATCCCAATGAACGCGGACGGCACGTTTTCGCAGGTGGAAGTCACCACGCAGGGGGTGGGTGCGCCCCTTGCTTCAAATGGGAAGTACCCTGCGGCGCTCTGCTGCAACCTCTATAACGCCAAGCATAAAGATAAAAAGGGCAAGCGCGCCATCATCACGGCAAAAAACGGCAAGAGCTATGTAACGCGTATCTCGGACGGCACCGTGATAGGCTATAAGTATTTCGATTTTCGCTCGCCCAAAGAAATATCCGTCACCGTGCGCGGCGGAGAGGGGGAACTGCTTGTCAAGACTTCGGAAAAGGGCGAGCCCATCGCCCGCGTTAAAGTGACGGCAAGCGAAGATTGGCGCACCTTTTCCGCTCCCTTACAGCCCGTTGAGGGCATAAAACCGCTCTATCTTGTGTGGCAGGGCGAGCCCATCGAATTTCTGCAATTGGAACTGAGGTGAATGATGGCAAGATTTTTTACGGTATTGGCAAAAAAATACGATCCCGCAAATATCGATATGGGGATGTTCGCGATGAACATCGCCGCACCCCACTCGGTGCCGCTCGTTGCCACAAGCGAGGTCGATTTGCGCTTCGGCACGGCGACGGTGGACGGCAAACCTGTATCCAAGGGGCAGTGCGTCAAATTCGATTTTTCGCCGTTTCCTTTTTATTTCGTTCCCGTGGGGGAAGCCGCGCGCGAGTTCGGAAAAACATACACGGTGAAACTGTCGGGGTTCCGCAATAAAAAGGGCAAAAAGTTTGCGCCCTGCACTTTTCGCCTGACGACCGCCGAGCGCGGAACGGATGACGGAAAGCATCGGGAAAACGAAGGTGTCGCAAAAGAGGTTTCTGATGAGGGCATCGTTCTTCTCAAAAACGACGGTACGCTCCCCCTCGGGCATAGTACCCACGTTTGCCTTCTCGGGGCATACCAAGATTTCCGCATCTCCGCCGTCGGCGCAAGCCTTATCAAGCCGCGCTGGCAGTTTTCGCTCCAAGAAGCGATCGAAAAGGCAGGGTTTGTGGTCGATGAACGCGCCCAAACGGCGCTCTATGTCCTCTCCCGCGGCTCGGGCGAAAACAAGGACAACAAGCCAATTGCGGGCAACTACAATCTGACGGAAACGGAAAAGAGGGATCTTTCCGAGGCGGTCAAAAAATATCAGCACGTCATCCTCATTCTGAACACAGGGTATCCTGTGGAGATGAAGTTTATCTCATCTCTGCCGCTTTCCGGCATTCTCTGGACGGGCTTTTGCGGGCAGCGGGGCACGGAGAGCTTTGTCGATATTCTCTGCGGCAAGGTGAACCCTTCGGGACGGCTTGCCGATACATGGCCCTATGATTATTACGATATGCCCGCCGCGCATAACTTTGTCAATCAGGACGAAAACACGCCCGTCTATTCGGATGACGGAAAAAACCAGGGCGTTCGCGTCTTTTACGAGGAAGAACAGTTCGTCGGCTACCGCTACTTTGATACCTTCCGAAAGCCCGCAGCGTTTGAGTTCGGGCATGGGCTTTCCTATACAAAGTTTTCTGTTTCGGCAAATGCGGTATGGGAAGGGGAAGTCTTAAAAATCTCGGCACGCATTGAAAATGTGGGGACGTATGCGGGAAAATATGCTCTCCTTGTCTATGTGGGCTCGCCCCGCGGGCGGCTCAAAAAGCCTGTGCGCACCTTTGCAGGATTTGAAAAGACGCGCCTCTTATCCCCCGAGGAGAGCGAAACGCTCACAATAGAAATTCCCGCCAAAGACTTAGCCGTCTATGACGACAAAGCGCGCGCCTTTATCTTGGAGGCGGGGGAATATACCGTCTTTGCGGGCGGCGCCATAGATGAGGCGGAGAAGATCGGCTCGTTCACCCTTGCACAGGATGAGATCGTCGAAAAGACCTGCTCCGTCCTCGCGCCCGTCGAAGCTGTGGAGGGGATCTCCGCGGAAGGAAGCGTTTTTGAGCGCACGGAGTTGGTGCCGCGCTGCGGCGTTTTCCCTGTGCGGGCAGCCTATCAAAAACCCGCTTTTGCGCAGCTTCCTGCCCATCGCGGCGCACGCATTTCTTTTTCCGATGTCAAGGAGCACCCCGAAAAGCTCGACGATTTCGTCTCCCAATTTTCCTTAAAGGAACTTGTCGATTTCACCGTCTGCAACGGCTCCTGCTGGAGACCGAAACAGAGCGGCGCGGCGGGAAAGCTCGCCCATTCCGAAAAGTACGGCGTCCCGACCTACTATATGAGCGACGGCAACTGCGGCGTCAATCTCAATCGCCGCACCACGGGCTTCCCTTCCTCCAACGTGCTTGCGGGCACCTTCAATAAACAGCTTGCCTATCAGGTGGGGGAAGTGCTTGCCAAGGAGTCGAAAGAGTACGGCATCGCCGTCAATTTGGGCCCAGGCGGCAACCTGCACCGCAACCTTCTCTGCGGACGTCACCCCGAATATCTTTCCGAAGACCCTATCCTCACAGGCACGCTCATGGCATTTCAGGCGCGCGGACAGGAAGAAAACGGCGTGCGCGCAACGTATAAACACTTTTTGTGCAACAATATGGAGCTGGAACGCAAGTCCTGCCACAGTATCCTTTCGGAGCGCACTTTGCGCGAGCTGTATCTGCGTGTCTTTGATAAAGCGTTTTCGCTCTACAACCCCTCGTGTGTGATGACGAGCTATAATCCTGTCAACGGCATCTATCCGAGCGAGAGCGCGCCGCTTTTGCACGATCTGTTGCGAAAGCGCTGGGGCTTTGAGGGCTTTGTGATGACCGACTGGGGCGCTTGCGATACGGCGGACGCCGTGCGTTCGGTGAATGCGGGAACAAACCTCCTGACGCCGGGGGATAAAAAACTGTTCAAAAAGATTTATTCCGCCGCAAAACGGGGCGAGATCTCCAAAGGTACATTGCAGGAGAGAGTGAAGCAAATCATAAAAGTATTGCTGCAATGTGAGTGAGGTGACTATGCATATTTCCATCGACAAGAACGCAAAGACGACGCCGACGAATTTTTCCTGGCAGTTCGGGGTGGGGAACGACCACGCTTTTCAGATGCACCGCACCGATATGTGCGAGCATGTTAAGCTGGCGCACGACGAACTTGGTTTCCAATATCTGCGCTTTCACGGCATCTTCGACGACGATATGCTCTGCGTGCAGCGGCTTTCCGACTATAAGCCCTTCCGCGCCGTGCCGCACTCTAAGGAGATCGAGGAAGTCAACTTTTTGCAGACCGCAAAGGTGTACGACAACGTCCTCGCCTGCGGCATGAAGCCGTTTGTGGAGCTATCCTTTATGCCCTCTGCCTTGGCGAGCGGAAAAAAGACGGGGATACGCTATCTCAACAACATCACACAGCCCAAATCGCTTGCCAAGTGGTGCGAATTTGTGACCGTGTTCATTCAATTTCTCTTGCGCCGCTACGGAAAAGAGGAAGTGGAAAGCTGGTACTTCGAAGTCTGGAACGAGCCCGACCTTGCCATCTTTTTCAAGGGAAAGCAGAAGGACTATTTCCGCCTGTACGAGGCAACGGCGCGCGCCGTCAAGAAGGTTGATGAAAACTTGCGTGTAGGCGGGCCGTCGTCATCCGCTTGTCTGTGGCTGGAAGAGTTTAAGGCATTCTGTGAGAAGAACGCTGTTCCTTGCGACTTTCTCTCCACCCATCATTATCCAGGCGACGCTTTCGGCAATACCTTTTCCGTGAAGGACGCCTTTACGATGATGCGCATCGCAAAAAATGCGGCGAAGGATAAGATCGGGCTTTCTGCCGCGATGCAAAATTTGTTTTTCCGCCCCGAGGTCTATAAAACATGGCGGAAGGGCGTGCTCTCCGAACTCGACGAGCGTGCAAAACAGCAGGCAGGCGGCAAACCGCTCTTTATGACGGAGTGGAACTCGATGGCAGTGTTCGCCTCGCCCGTGCATGATGAAAAGTTTGCGGCGGCGTTCATCGTCAAAACGGTTTTAGATTCCGCTCATCCGATGGACGGCTACATGTTTTGGTGTTGCTCGGATATTTACGAGGAGCAGTTCATGCTCGGAAAGCCCTTCCACGGCGGCTTCGGACTCGTCAACAACGAGGGCATCCCCAAGCTCAATTTCTGGGCGTTCAAACAGCTCTCAAAGTTATACCCGCAGCGTATCTCTCTGCCGAAACAACAGGGCGATGTGGAATATGCCGCCTTTACCGACGGCAAAAACGTGCAGGTGCTTTTGTATGCGCAGGATATGGACTATGACAGGCACGACGAGCATGAAGTCACTTTGACCGTAAACGTCCCCGCCCGCCGCGTGAGCGTGCAGCGCATCGACGATACGCACTGCAATCCCAAGGCGAAATGGCAAAAACTCGGCTCGCCCGACCTTCTGACGCGGGAGGAAGTCGCTGCCATCAAGGAACGCGCGCGCCTATTTGAAGAAGATCAGGCATTTACGAAAGCGGCAGATAAAATAGAGATGACCATGCTTTTACACACTAACGATGTAGCTATGGTGACTTTTTACACTTGATCCAAAACGTTGTGTATACGGTAGCGCCGTCCGGTACGTTTTCGTTGGAGAACGGGAACACGATCGCATCGGGCGGCTCGACGAAAGAGAGATTCCGCTTTTCGGCAACGGACAGCGGCAGCGGCGTGAGCAAACTCGAATACAGAACGCCGTCCTCCTCGGTATGGAAAACATACACGTCGGGAACATACATTCAACCCACAGAGGCGCAGGGGCTGTTCTATTTCCGTGCTACGGATAAAGCGGGGAATACTTCGACCTATACGATCACGACGATACACCCTTGCGAGGAAGGGCATACTTATGTTCCGAAAGTTACATTGCCGACTTGTACGGCGGGAGGCTATACCGTCTATACCTGTTCGGTTTGCGGCAATAGTTATACGGGCGATAAAACGCAGGCGCTCGGGCATAGTTATACGGCGTCGACGACCTCCGGTT
>CALVHS010000028.1 GCA_944328665.1 uncultured Clostridia bacterium
TCATTTGCAGCTCCCCGCAGCTTTTCGCAGCTTGTCACGTCCTTCTTCGGCGCCATGTACCAAGGCATCCTCCGTATGCTCTTTGTAGCTTGATCTTCTCGTCTACTTATCCTTACATACAAAAAAAATCCTAAAATTTCAACTCGACTAAAATGGTTCGCTTCTCGGCCTGTGTCGGCTTTCCTTGCTTCTTATACGTCTCCGTATCAACCATTCTCTTCGCTCTACTTTCCTTAGTATTGCCTTTCGTACTCTTCTTCGTCTTTCTTCTTCGCTATGCAGTTGTCAATCTTCTACGCTCTTCAACAGAAGAGAAAGGATGCTGCCTCAATCGACAGCTTACTAATGATAGCACTTTTATATACGGATGTCAAGCGCTTTTTAAAAATTTTTTCGATTTTTCTTTTCTTAAAAGGGCGGCGCAACGCGCGCGGCGTTTTCCTCTCCTCCGCCCATATTTATATTATTTTTATATTATCCATATTTATATTATTTTTATATTATATGGTCGCGCAGCGCGATTTGCCACAATAAATATCCCCGGCAGGCGAAATGCCGCCGGGGATATATGCATGCCTGCATCAATTGCCGGAAGGGATCAATCCGATCAAGTTTTCGTACGTTCCCGGGAAGAAGAGGAAGATGACGATGAGCGCCAGCAGCGCCAGGAAAATGAGCTGAAAAATGAAATTGCGCTTGGACATCGCCTCCAGCCCCACGACCGCCATCAAGATGAGGGAACCGTAATTTTGCACATAAGAAAACACTTTCAGCACGGTGTCGGGCAAAAAGCCGAAATTTGCGTTGATGATGAGCAGCGCAAAGACGATCACCATGAGGACGGCGAGGATCTCGCCGAGGATGTCGAACACCTTTTCCAGGCCCTTGAACATCGGAACCACCTCCTTTTTTCGGAACGGAACTTTTTCCGTTCATCCGCATTATACCATAGCCCGGACGCTTTGTCAACATACGTCCCGCAAAAAATCCGGAAGGAATTTTCTCTCCCCCTCACAGGAAGCGGACGATCTCGTTGAGGCTTTTTGCGATCGCCTCGGGGCGATCCGGCGTCCGTTCGGCGAGGGCGGCGTCCGTCTCTCCGCTCAAGACGAGGATCCCGTGAAATCCGTTGTTGTTGGCAAAACGGATGTCGGTATGCGGCCTGTCCCCCGCCATGCAGATGCGCCGCGGCGGCAAGTGCAGGCGGCGGCGGATGCAGTCCCCCATCACCGTATACGGCTTGCCGCAGACGACATCGGGCGACCTGCCCGACGAACAGCGCAAAAGTTCGATGAACGACCCCACGTCTGGCGGGAACACCCCTTTTGCGGGGCACACCGCGTCGGGATGGGTGGCGATATACGGCTTCCCTTCGACGATGAGGCGGTTGATCTTGACCAGCTTGTCAAAGGTGAGCGTAGTATCATAGGCGAGCACCGCCACTTCCGCATCCTCCTCCGCGAGGGGGATGCCCGCGGCGGCGAATTCCGCCTTCAGCCCTTCCGTGCCGACGAGATACACCTTTTTGCCCGCGTAAAATTCCCGCAGGTACTGCTCGGCGGCGATGCCGGAAGTATATACTTCGTCCCCTTCCCCGAAGATGCCGAGGCGGGCGAGCTTTTGCTCGTATTCCTTCGCCGCTTTCGAAGAATTGTTGGTACAGTAGACGATGCGGCGGCCGCTGCGGCGCAATGCTTCGAGAGTGTTTTTCATATCCCCGATGAGTTCGTCGCCGAGATAGACGGTGCCGTCCATATCGAGCAAAAAGACTTCGCTCTCCGCGACGGCGGCGGCAAGGCGTTCTTCGTTTTCCTTCGAACCGTAGATCATGTTTCCTCCGTAAAAAGGTCAAGGCAGCGCGCTCTCCGCCCCGAGATCGCGCGCGAGCGCGCCCGCCGACAACAGGGGGGACAAGTCCGCCGACCGCATAAAGGCGCGGCGCAGCTCCTCTTCGCGCACGACGGGCTTTCTGCCGCCCGCAAGATAATACGCGTCGCGGATCTCCCCCGCATAACTGCGCAAAAGTTCCGACTCGACCGCAAAATGCCCGCGGCACTCCTCGAAGAGCCCCGCACGGGCAAAACTTTCCTCCGCGGTCGGAACGCGCACGTTTTCGAACGCATCCCCGCCCGCGAGCGCGGCCGCGCTCTGCACCCGCGCGCCGTAATCGGGCACGAAAAACCGGCGTATGCGAGCGCGGGAAAAGAGGGCGGAGTACGTCTCCGCACTGTAAACGAGGGCGGCAAAGGCGCTTTCCCCGACCCGCCTGCCGCCGCGCATGAGCAAACGGAACAGGGCGAGGGAAGGAAAGCGGGAAAAGCGGCGAAGCGCGATCTCTTGCAGGGCGGAAGCGGAAAAACGCGCGCCGTCCTCCCTTTTTTTGGCAAATTCCGCCGCGAGGCGAAAATCATCCCGCCCGCACTTCCTCTCTCCGGAAAAGGCGGCATCGATATCGAGATCCGCGGCATACAGCGCGGAAAGCGCGGCAGACGCGACGCACGCCGCCCTGCCCCTGCCCGCGACGAACGTCTCGTCAAAGAGGAGGACATCCGGCTCGTCCGCGGGGTATCCGCCCTCCGCTTCCGCGGAGAAGATGCCCTCCGCATAGAGAGATGCGGGCACGGCGATGAGGAAAGCACCCCTGAGCGTACAAAAAAAGCGCGCTGCCGCAATGCTGCGCCTGCCGAACGCGACGGCGAGGCGCACGTCGTCCGGCAGAGAAAAGAGCCCTTCGGCGCGATCTTCTTCCCCGAGCGCCACGCAAAAGGGCCGAAAGCCCGCAAACGACCCGCGCACCCGCGCCAAAACGGCGGACACGTCCGCGTCCGCGAGCAGCAGCATTTTGCCGCCGGGCACAAGGGAAGAGGCTAACCGCGAAAGCGCGGCCAGGGGCTCCGCAAAAAACCGTGTTTTCAATCCGCCCGCATCGGCAGCGGCCGACAGGACATTCCGGCACATAAGATCCCCTCCCAAAAAGGATTTTTCTTCTTATGTGCCTGCGAAAGATCATCGTACGATGTCGGCAAGGGCGGCGAGAAGAAGATCGTTTTCCTCCCGCGAGCCGACGGTGATGCGGCAGAACGCTTCGATGCGCGGCTTTGCAAAGTGCCGCACGAGCACGCCGCGCGCCCGCAGCTTTTCGTATACCTCCCTGCCCGACAGCGAACCGTGCCGCGCGAAGAGGAAATTCGCCTTGCTGGGCAAAACGGAAAACCCGAGGCGGACAAGCGCCGAAAAGAGGCGCCCGCGCTCGGCGACGACGAGCGCGTTCTGTTGCGCATAATACTCCCCGTCCGCGACCGCAGCGGCGCATACCGCCTGACAGACGCTGTCGACAGGATACGAGTTGAAACAGTCGCGGCAGCGCTCCAACCCGGCAATGAGCGAGGGGTCGGCGATCGCATAGCCGCAGCGCATGCCCGCCAGGGAATATCCCTTGGAAAAGGTCTTCACGACGAGCAAGTTCTTATATTTTTTGACGAGCGGCACCGCGCTTTCGCCGAAAAACGGCATATACGCCTCGTCCAAAATGACGATGCGATCGCTCTGCGCGATGAACGGCTCCATCTCCGCAAGAGGGATGCCGATACCCGTGGGGGCGTTCGGATTGGCGACGATCGCTCCCTGCGCCCGCCGGGCGCCGAGTTTGCCGAGATCGAGAGTAAAGTCCTCTTCGAGGGGAACGATCTGTTTGGCGATCCCGAAAAAATCGGAAAAAACGGGATAGAAGGAGTAGGTGACGTCCGCAAACGCCGCGCCCGCGCCGCCGCGGTCGAAAAAAGCGGGAAAGCACAGCGCGAGGATCTCGTCGCTGCCGTTGCCGCAGAACACGTTCTCCTCGTCCACCCCCTCCGCCCCGGCGATCGCCGCGCGCAGGCCGTGCATGGAAAGGGACGGGTACAGCCTGAGGGACGAAACATCATATTCCCGGTATGCCGCGAGCGCGCGCGGGGACGGCGGATACGGATTTTCGTTGGTGTTGAGCTTGACGTATCTCCTGTCCGCGGGCTGTTCCCCCGCCGTATAAGGCGCGATCTCCCGCGCCAGCCTGCTCAGATAACTCTTCATCCGTGCTTCCTCCCTGTCCGTGACCATGATATAATCTTTTCACAAAAAAGTCAAGCGGCGGAGCGCACAAGCGCGCCCCGCCGCCCTTTTCCGACAAAACTTCTTAAAATCGCCCCGCCTTTGCGGCAGCCCGACGGCATTTTCAGCCGCGGGGACGGCGCATATACTCGTCCATCGCCTCGGCGGCGGCTTTGCCCGCGCCCATCGCGAGGATGACCGTCGCCGCGCCCGTGACGGCGTCGCCGCCCGCAAAGACGCCCGCACGGGAAGTCTGCCCGCGCCCGTCGGCGACGATGCCCCCCCACGGCTGCGTGTCCAGCCCCGCGGTCGTATTTTTGATGAGGGGGTTGGGCGAAGTGCCGAGCGCCATGATGACGGCGTCGCAGGCGATCTGAAATTCGCTGCCCTCCTTGGGCACGGGGCGCCGCCTGCCCGACGCGTCCGCCTCCCCCAATTCCATCCGGATGCAGGTCATGCCCGCCGCCATGCCGTTTTCTCCTTCCTCGATCGCAACGGGATTGGTGAGGAAGCGGAAGACGATCCCCTCCTCTTCGGCATGTTCGACTTCCTCGGCGCGGGCGGGAAGTTCCGCGCGGGAACGGCGATAGACGACGGTCACCTCCTCCGCGCCCAAACGCTTGGCGCAGCGCGCGGCGTCCATGGCGACGTTGCCGCCCCCCACCACGCACACCCGCTTTGCGCGCAAAACGGGCGTGCGCGCATCCTCCCGATACGCCTTCATGAGGTTGACGCGGGTGAGAAATTCATTGGCGGAATAGACGCTCTTCAAATTTTCTCCGGGGATGCCCATAAAGCGAGGCAGCCCCGCGCCCGTGCCGATGAACACCGCCTCGAAGCCGTATTCTTCCATCAGTTCGTCGATGGAAAGCACCTTGCCGATGACCATGTTCGTCTCTATCTTTACGCCGAGCGCGCGCAGGTTGTCGATCTCCTTTTGCACGATGGCTTTGGGGAGGCGGAATTCGGGGATGCCGTACACGAGCACGCCGCCCGCGAGGTGCAGCGCCTCGAACACGGTCACGTCGTAGCCGCGCTTGGCGAGGTCGCCCGCGCAGGTCAGCCCCGCGGGGCCGCTGCCGACGACGGCCGCTTTATGCCCGTTCGGCTCCGCCTTGGCGGGAAGATCGCAGGAGTTGGCGTTGTGCAGGTCGGCGACGAAGCGTTCCAGCCTGCCGATGGCGACCGGCTCTCCCTTGATGCCGCGCACGCATTTTTGCTCGCACTGCGTCTCCTGCGGGCACACCCTGCCGCATACGGCAGGCAGCGAACTCGTCTTTTGGATGATACGGTACGCCTCTTCAAATTCGCCCGCCGCCACCTTTTCGATAAATTCGGGAATGTGGATGCGCACGGGACAGCCGCCCATACAGGGCTTGTTTTTGCAATGCAGGCAGCGCTTTGCCTCGTCCATCGCCGCCTCGGCGGTATAGCCGAAGGTCACTTCGTAAAAATTACGGCTGCGGATCCCGGGTTCCTGCGCAGGCATCGGATTTTTTTTCAAACTCATGTTCGGCATGATCAACGCACCTCTTTTTTGAACAGATTACACGCCTTTTCCCGCTCTTTCGCCTCAAATTCTTTATAAGTGGACGCGCGCTTCATGATCTCGTCGTAGTCCACCTCGTGCCCGTCAAAATCCGGCCCGTCCACGCAGGCGAACTTGGTCTTGCCCGCCACGGTAAGGCGGCAGCAGCCGCACATCCCCGTACCGTCGATCATGATGGGATTCATGCTGACGACCGTCTTGATGCCGTACTGCTTGGTGAGCAGAGAAACGAACTTCATCATCACGACGGGGCCGATGGCGATCACCTCGTCATAGGCGGCGCCCCCTTCGATGAGCGCCTTGAGCGCGTCGGTCACGAGCCCCTTTTCCCCATAGCTGCCGTCGTCCGTCATCACCTTCATCACGTCGGACACGGCGCCGAATTCCTCTTCCAAAATGACGAGGTCTCGATTGCGGAAGCCGACGACGGTATGCACTTCGGCGCCCTGCCCGTGCAATTTTTTCGCGACGGGATAGGCGATGGCGCAGCCCACGCCCCCGCCGACGACGGCGACCCTTTTCAGCCCCTCCGTATGCGATGGCTCGCCGAGCGGGCCGACAAAATCTTGGATATATTCCCCTTCCCCGAGGTGATTGAGCCGCTCCGTGGTGCCGCCCACGATCTGAAAAATAATGGTGACGGTGCCCCGCTCCCTGTCATAGTCGGCGACGGTGAGGGGGATGCGCTCCCCCGCTTCGTCCACGCGCAGGATGATGAACTGCCCCGGTTCCGCCTTGCGGGCGATAAAGGGCGCCTCCACCTCCATCAGCGTCACGGTCGGGTTGAGCACCCTCTTTTTTACGATCTTATACACGGCGATCCCTCCCCATTTCAGTCTGTTTCCCTTATTATAAACGGGCGCGCCCGTCCGCACAAGCGATTTGCCGCCCGTTTTTTTCTTTGCCGCATGCAAATTTTTTATTACAGGTATTTGTTTTATGAATACTAATCTTTTTCCTGCAGGGCGCGGTAAAAGCCTTCGTAATCGGTGTTGCCCTGCCGCACGCAGGCGATGGCGGCGGACGGGTGCATGTTCAGCCTGCCCGTGAGCAGATAGGGCACGTCATACCCCCAAACGACGCCCTGCGCGCGCAGCGGCAGCATCTGATCGGTCAAAAAACGCAGCACGGGCGGAAGATGATACTTCGGATTCTTCAAAAAGCCGAGCAGCAATTCCATGGGGCAGTTGCCCGCGCCGCGGCCCATGCCGTTGACGGTAGCGTCAAGCATGCTCGCGCCCCAGCTTGCCGCTTCAATGGTATTGCCGAAGGCGAGCTGCTGATTGTTGTGCGCGTGTATGCCGATGCTCTTATGATACTTTTCCCCCGCTTCGAGATAGCGCAGGGTGAGCCGCGCCACCTGCTCGGGATAGAGGGAGCCGTAGCTGTCCACGAGATAGATGCAGTCCGCCGGGCTCTGCCCCAGCATTTCGAGGGCGGCGTCGATCTCCTCGTCGCGCGCCTTGGAGACCGCCATGACGTTGACCGCCGTCTCATACCCCTGCCCCGCACAGTATTCGAGCATCTCGACGGCGGCGGGGATCTCCGTGATATAGCAGGCGACGCGCACCATGTCGACGACGCTGTCCTTTTTGCCGCCGATATCCCTTTTGAGATCCGTCCTGCCCACGTCCGCCATGACAGAGAGTTTCATCGGCGAAGGGTTATCCCCGACGATCTTTTGCAGGGCGTCCTCGTCGCAGAATTTGAACTTGCCGAATTTTTCGGGATCGAACAGCGCCTTGGACGCCTTGTAGCCCATCTCCATGTAATCTACGCCCGCGGCAACGTTCATCTCGTAGAGCGCCCGCGCAAATGCGTCGGAGAACTTAAAATCGTTGCACAGCCCGCCGTCGCGCAGGGTCGCATCCAACACCTTGATGTCCGGGCGGAAGGACAAGAGCGAGCCTTTGCGTTTGTTTTCCATAGATCACCTCCCCGCCCGCCCCGCGGGCGGACGTTCACATCTTTTCCGGCACCCCGATACCGAGCAGCCCCAACGCGTTTTTCAGGGTGACGAGGGTCGCTTCCGTCAGCGCGAGGCGGAAATTTTTCTCCCGCTCCTGCGCGTTGAGGATAGAACAGTCAAAATAAAATTTATTGTACGCCTGCGCCAGGTCGACCGCATAACGGGCGATAAAGCAGGGCTCGTATTTATCGAGCGCGTCTTTGAGCACGGACGGGAATTCCGAAAGCCGCTTGATCAGTTCAAATTCCTGCGGGAGGACTTCCTCGACCAAATACGCCGCGGCGGCGCCCCCCTTGGAGAGCACGCTTGCCGCGCGCGCGCAGGTGTACTGCACATAACAGCTCGTCTCCCCTTCGAAGTTGAGCACCCTGTCATAGGAGAACGTGATGTCCTTGATCTTATTGTTGTAGAGCGCCCCGAAGATGACCGCACCCACGCCCACCGTCTCGGCGATCTGTTCCTTGTTCTCGAGGGAAGGATTTTTTTCCGCAATGATGGAGAGCGCCTTTTCGACGCATTTGCGGATGACGTCTTCCAAATACACGACGTTGCCCTTGCGGGTGGACATGGCGCCCTCTTCCAGCGACACCATGCCGTAAGCGACGTGCACGAGGTCTTTCGCCCACTCCTTGCCCATCAGCTCGAGCACCTTGAAGATCTGCCGAAAATGCAGGTTCTGCTGATAGGCGACGACGTAGAGGCATTTGTAAAAATCGTACGTCTGCTTGCGATAGACGGCGGCGGCAATGTCGCGGGTGGCGTACAGAGAGGCGCCGTCCGAACGCAGGATGATGCAGGGCGGCATGTCGTACGCCGCAAGGTCGACGATCTGCGCCCCCTCGCTTTCCTGCAGCAGGCCCTTTTCCCGCAGTTCGTCGATGACGGGCTGCATCTTGTCGTTATAAAAACTTTCGCCCGCCCAACTGTCGAAGTGCACGTCCAAAAGGCTATAGATCCTGCCCACATCTTTTAAAGTGAGCTGTTTGAACCATTCGAAAAGGGCGACGCTCTCTTCGTCCTTGTCCTCTATCTTTTTAAAATAGGCGCGCGCCTCGTCATTGAGGGACTCGTCCGCCTCCGCTTCTTTATGGAAGCGCACATAGAGAGCGTTGAGCGCGCGCAGGCCGCCCTTTTCGATCTCTTCGCGGCTGCCCCAGCGCTTATAGGCGACGATCAGCTTGCCAAACTGGGTGCCGTAATCGCCCAGATGGTTGATGCCGACTGGGCGATAGCCCAAAAATTTGTGCAGCTTGTAGAGGGCGCTGCCCAACACCGTCGTGGACAGATGCCCGATGTGAAAGGGCTTGGCGATGTTGACGGAAGAGTAGTCGATGCACACCACCCGCCCGCCGCCTTCGTCGGAAGCGCCGTACCTTTCCCGCTCGCGCAGCACTTCGGCGAGCGTCTCTTTCGCCCAAAAGGCGCGGTCGATCTTAAAATTGACATAGCCGTTGACCGCCGTCACCTCCGCCACGAGCGGGTCGTCCGCGGGGTAAGCGTTTTTGATCTCCTCCGCGATGAGCGCGGGCGCCTTGCGCATCGACTTGGCAAGCCGAAAGCAGGGCAGGGCAAAATCCCCCATCTCCGTATTGGGAGGCAGGGCAAGCATGGCATAGACCTCTTCCTCGGTAAGTTCCCCCGCCCGTATCCCGGCGGCGATGTGTCTTTTAAAATCCATACAGACCTCGCAAATCGGTTTTCCCGCTTAGTGTACCACATTTTCGCGATTTTGACAACTTTTTCGCCTTTTGCCCGCCCTTTTATTTTGATTATCCGGAAAATTGTATTATAATAAACGCTGAAAAACAACCGAAGAGGATATCAGACATGAAACTCGGCGTCGTAGGCCTGCCCAACGTGGGCAAATCCACTTTGTTCAACGCGATCACGCACGCGGGCGCGGAAGCGGCGAACTATCCCTTTTGCACCATCGAACCGAACGTAGGCGTCGTGGCGGTGCCGGACGAGCGGCTGAACAAGCTCGCCGCCCTCTATGACAGCAAAAAGATCACCCCCGCCGTCATCGAATTCGTGGACATCGCGGGGCTCGTGAAGGGCGCTTCCAAAGGGGAAGGGCTGGGCAACAAATTCCTTTCCCACATCCGCGAAGTGGACGCCATCGTCCATGTCGTGCGCTGCTTCGACGATGAAAACGTGACGCACGTGGAAAGCACAGTCGATCCCGTGCGCGACATCACCACCATCAACCTGGAACTCATCCTCGCCGACATGGAAACGGTGCAAAAACGGCTCGATCGCGCGAAGAACTCCGCCAAGGGCGGGGATAAAAAATTCCTCGCCGAAGCGGGATTTTTGCAGAAGGTGCTCGACCACCTCGGCAAAGAGCAATGCGCGCGCACGATGGCGCTCACAGACGAAGAAAAAGAAGAGATGCGCGAGCTGTTTTTACTCACTTCCAAACCCGTCATCTATGCGGCGAACATCGCCGAAAAGGATATGGGCAAGGCGGACGGAGAGCTGCCCTATGTCAAGGCGGTGGAGGCATTTGCCGCCCGGGAAGGGTCGGAAGTGCTTGTCATCTGCGCCAAGACGGAGGAAGAACTTTCGCAGCTGCCCGCGGACGAGGCGCAGATGTTTTTGGAAGAACTGGGCGTACGGGAAAGCGGGCTCGACCGCCTCATCAAAAAATCTTATTCCCTGCTGGGGCTGATCAGCTACCTCACCGCGGGCGAAAAGGAGACGCGCGCCTGGACGATCGCCAAGGGTACCAAGGCGCCGCAGGCGGCGGGCAAGATCCACACCGACTTCGAAAAGGGCTTTATCCGCGCCGAAGTCGTCGACTACGAGACGCTGCTGGAATGCGGTAGCTACAACGCCGCCAAGGAAAAGGGCAAAGTGCGCTCGGAAGGAAAAGACTATGTGATGAAGGACGGCGACGTCGTCCTCTTCCGCTTCAACGTATAAACGACGCGCGGCGCCCGCCGCTGCCTGCCGGCAGCGGCGGGCCTTTTTTTTATTTTCTGCTTTTTTTTCGGTATTTTTGTTGACAATGGCGCAGCCGCGTGCTATACTTAATACAGCTAATACAGAAAATACAGTTAATATAGGTAGATCAAATGCGGATACGGCTGCGAGGGAAAACGAGCATCTACGAAGAGATCGTAGAAAATTACGCCCGCCTGATCGAGGCGGGGGCGCTGACCGAGGGCGAAAAACTGCCTTCCTGCCGCGCTTTGGCGAGCGAGCTGGGCATCAACCCCAATACGGTCGAACGGGCATATTCCGAACTGGAAAAGCGGGGATACATCTACACCCTGCCCAAAAAAGGCGTCTTTGTCGCCATGGCGGCGGACGGAAACCTTGCCCTGCGAAAGGAAGCGGAACGCGAGCTGCGCCTGCTGAAAGAGGCGGGGCTGACAAAACGCGAACTTTTGCTGCTGGCGGATGAGATCTATACGGAGGAACAAACATGATCGAACTGAAAAACGTACACAAGTCCTTCGGACAAAAGCGGGTGCTCGGCGGCATCGGGCTGCGCATCCCGGACGGGAGCGTGTTCGGGCTGGTCGGCATCAACGGCGCGGGCAAATCGACCTTGCTGCGCCTTTTGGCGGGCGTGCTGCGCGCGGACGAAGGAAGCATCCTCTTCGACGGGGAAGAGATCTTCGAAAACGAAAGAAAAAAGCGCACCCTGTTCTTGCTGCCGGACGATCCCTTTTACACGACGGGCACGACGGCGGAAAAGCTGATCGAATTGTACGGCACTTTTTACGATTTTGACAAGAACGTGTTCGCGGAATATGCGCGAAAATTTTCCATCCGCCGCAAAGATCCCGTCCGCAATTTTTCCAAGGGGATGAAGCGGCAGCTATTCATCGCGCTCGCCCTCGCCTGCAAGCCGAAATACCTGCTTTTGGACGAGGCGTTCGACGGGCTCGATCCCCTCGCGCGGCTGGAATTCAAGCGGGGGCTGCTCTCCCTCAACGAAGAGTACGGCTGCACGGCGGTCATTTCCAGCCATTCCCTGCGGGAGTTGGAGGACATCTGCAGCGATTTTGCCCTGCTCGACGGCGGCATGATCGCCGACGGAGGCGGCATCCAAAACGCCCTCGACAATATATGCAAATTCCAGATCGCCCTGCCGCACGAGGCAAAGCGGGAAGATTTCCCCTTCGAGTGCCTGTCCTTCGAGGCGACGGGCAGGGTGGCAAAGATCGTCGTCCGCGGCGACAGGGAAGAGACCGTCAAAAAGATAGAAACGCTCTCCCCCCTCTTTATCGAAGAGATCCCCGTGGATTTTGAGGAGTTGTTCCTCTGTGAAGTCAAGGCGAGGGGGTACCTGCAATGAAACGTCTTTTACGCTACGAGATCAAACGCAACCTGCTGCCGCTGGCGGTCTTTACCGCGATCGACTGCCTGATCGTCGGCATCGTCAATTCCACGACCGAACTCTTTTACACTTCGCCGCCGCCCGGGCTCGGCATGACCGATGCCGTCTCTCACTTTCCGCGGTCTCCCCTGCTGGCGGCGCCGACCACCATGCTCGTTTTGCTGTGCGCCGTCGTGCCCGTGATGCAGTTTTCCTTCCGCATGAAGGCGCGCGGGGCAGATCTTTGGTACTCGCTGCCCGTGCGGCGGGAAAAGCTGCTGCTCGCGCGCGCGATCGGCGGGCTGGCGCTGGTGCTGATCCCCTATACTGCCGCCTATTGGCTGGGCTTTTTGATCATCGTCTGCAGGGAAAATTATTTCGTCCTCTCCGGCTATCCCCTCTACTATCTCGCCACCCTTCCCGCGGGCATCCTGCTGTTCGGCTTCTATGCCTTCCTCTTTTCCCGCGCCAATGGAGTCGGCGACGGCATCGTCTGCATGATCGCCTGGACGCTCGCGCTGCCGCTGCTCTTCCTGTATCTGTCAAACGCGTTTTATTCGCCGGACGCTTCCGCGATCCATCCGGATCCCTACGAATTGGTGCCCTTCGGGCTGATCATACGCCTGTCGGACATCTTTACCCTGTCGATCGGCGCGGAAAGCGTTTCCGCCCGGAGCGTGCAGACTTTGGCGTGGCTCATCCCCATCGCCGCCGCGGAAGGGATCGGCGGCTACGCGGGGCTGCTGCTGACGGCGCGCAGACAGAAGGCGGAGGACAGCGAACAGCTTTTCTCCTCCCTGTGGGGATACAAGACCTTTCTGCCCTATTTTATCGCGATGATCGCCTCCCTCATCGACTTTGAAGACCTCACCGTGGCGGTCATCTGGTGCGCGCTCCTGCTCGTGGGCGGATTCATCGGCTTCGTCGCCTACCGCCGCTCTTTCCGGCTGCGGGGGCGGGACATCCTTTCGCTGCTGATCGCCTTCGCCGTCGGCGTCCTCCTTTCCGTGCTCGGCTCGAAATTGTCCTCCGGCATGTTCTGACCGCTTTCCGCAAAAGGGAGGGCGCCCCGCAAAAGGCGGGGCGCCTCCCTGATTTTTTCCGTCATTCCGCACGCAGGGCGATGACGGGATCCTTTTTCGCCGCGGCGCCCGCAGGGATCAGCCCTGAGACAAGGGTCAGCACTACCGAGATCGCCACCATGACGACGGCGCCGAGGACGGGCAGCGCCGCCAGGCCGGAAATGCCCGTGAGCGGCTTTAAGATGAGGTTGATGACCCCCTGCAGCAGATAGGCCGCCGCCACGCCGATCAGCCCCGCGCAGAGGCCTATGATAAACGTTTCCGCGTTGAACACGCGCTTGATGTCCTTCCGCCGCGCGCCGATCGCCCGAAGGATGCCGATCTCCTTGGTGCGTTCGACGACGGAGACGTAGGTGATGACGCCGATCATGACGGTGGAGACGATCAGCGAGATGCCCGTGAAGGCGATGAGCACATAGGTGATCGCGTCGAGGATGGTCTGCACCATGCCCATCAGCAGCCCCACCGTGTCGGTGTACTTCACTTCCGCCTTGCCGGTATACCCGTCATAGCTGCCGTGTTGGGCGAAATAAGCCTCCCGCTCCGCCTGCGCCATCTCGTTCCACGCGTCGAAGTAGGCCGTGATCTCGTCCTTTGCGGAAAAATTGCGCGGATACACGGAGAGCGCGTTGGGGGTATCCACCCCGCCCAGCGAGCGCAGCACCGTCTCGTTGCCGGAAATGTTGGTGAGGTATACGGAAGAGAGCAGCTGATAGATCCATTCCGGAACGCCGTCCGGCTTTTCCGTCAGTTTGGCGTAATAGGTCGGATAAGTATTGAAGATATGTTCGGACGGGCAGAGATACAGCGCGTTGCCGCCGAGAGAGAGCATGCCGCCGTCCGCCGCGTCGCCGATGCCCGTGACGGGGGTATTCATCCACCGTACGATCGCCGACTGCATGTTCTGCCGCACATATTCGGAGACGAGCTGTTCGGTGAGGTTGAGCCCGTCCGACAGGCAGCCGTAGGTCAGCCCGTCTTGGAGGCGCAGGATCGCCGTGATCTCGATCTCGACCCCCTCCCCCTCGTCGGCGCTCAGGTCGCCGTCCTGCTGCCAAACGCCGCGGTCGCCCTCGTAGTCAAATTTATAGGGGGACGACAGGCCGTAATTTTCGTTTTCCGTGTATACGGCGTCATTGAAATAGAGGGTGAACGGCTTTTGTTTGAGAAAATCGAAAGAGTAAGAGAGATAGCCGTCCTCCGTCTCCATCGAACTTTCCGAACCGTCCGTCGTCCCGCCGCCCAGTTCAAACAGCCCCAAAAAGGTATCCTGATCGATATAGCCGAGCTGTGCGAGGAGCAGGTCTGTCATGTCGTTGTTGCCGCCGACGACCAATACCGCCTCGTTCGGCTCCTGCGGGAAATAGCCGCCGTCGATGATCTCGTATTGCGAGAGAACGTATTCCGCATACGCCTTGTTCTTGCCGTTGCGGTCATATTCGAGGGTGCCCGGCATGGTGTTGACCACCTCTCCCAGATAATCGACGAGGTAGGCAAGCTGCGCGTACTGCGCTTCCTGGTCGGAAAGAACGTCGACAAAATATGCCTTCAGGTCGGAGAGGGATTTCATGCGCACCTGCTCTTCCTCGCCGAAGCCGGTCGTCACCGTGGTGAACAGGTTGTCGACGAGGGAGACGCCCGTATCTTCCGTGACGGCATAATACCAGGAAGGATCCATGTCGTAGACGTAGTCGAGATACCCCTCCTGCGTGAGGTCGTTGGAGACGGTCATCCCCTGCGCGATCTGGGTCAGAAAAGAATTGACGTACACCTTGTTGTCCAGTTCGGACAAGTCGGGCATGTCGCCGGCGGAGGAAAAGCCGGCCATGATGGCGGTGATATCCATCGTCGTCTCCGTCACTTGCAGCGGATAATAGGAGAGCATATCCTCCTCCGTCTTGTTGATATAGCCGGAAAAGCCGTTGGAGAGCGCCAGAACGAGGCACACGCTGATGATGCCGATGCTGCCCGCGACGGACGTGACCGCCGTCCTGCCCTTTTTGGTGAGCAGGTTGCGCCCGCTCAAATGAAACGCCGTCCAAAAGGACATGCTCGTCTTTCGCTTTTTGCCCTCCGTCTTTTTTTGCCCGCCCCCTTCGGGCTGCGCGGAAACAGCGGCGGGAGGGCTTTCCTCCCCGTCCTCCTCCGTAAGGGGATGGGTGTCGTCCACCACTTTGCCGTCCAAAAGGCGCACGATGCGGGTGGAGTAGCGCTCGGCGAGGTCGGGATTATGCGTGACCATGATGACGAGGCGCTCCCCCGCGATCTCCTTGATCAGTTCCATGATCTGCACGCTCGTTTCGGTATCGAGCGCGCCCGTCGGTTCGTCGGCGAGCAAGATCTCGGGGTCGTTGACGAGGGCGCGGGCGATGGCGACCCGCTGCATCTGTCCGCCCGATAGCTGGTTGGGCTTTTTGTTCAACTCTTCCCCCAGCCCCACCCGCTCGAGGGCGCGCACCGCGCGCGCCCTGCGCTCGGCGGGAGAAACGCCGGAAAGGGTGAGCGCCAGTTCCACGTTGCCCAAAACGCTCTGATGCGAGATGAGGTTGTACGACTGAAAGACGAAGCCGATGCTGTGGTTGCGGTAGGCGTCCCAATCGGCGTCCTTATAATGCTTGGTAGAGACGCCCTTGATGACCAGATCCCCTTCCGTATAATGATCCAGCCCGCCGATGATGTTGAGCATGGTCGTCTTGCCGCAGCCGGACGGGCCGAGGATGCTGACAAATTCGTTGGTGCGGAAGCGGAGAGAGATCCCCTTGAGCGCATGAACGTATGTGTCGGCGACCTTATAATCTTTTGTGATGCCTTCGAGTTTGAGCATTGCCTGACTCATATTGACTCCTTGCCGGGGCGCGCCCCGCGGAAAAATTTTTTTCAGTTCCCCTCGGCGGAGCACTCCGCCGCAAGATCGAGCTTTTTGCAATCCGAGACGGCATCCTCGAACGCGCCGATGAATTCGTTCGCGTAGAGGATAAAGTTTTCGATCTTTTCCTCCCCCATCCGGTCGATGATCTTCCCCATGATGCGGTTGACTTCGTCCTTGATGCGCTCGTAGATGCCGCGCGCGCTTTCGCTCAGTTCGATGTAGGCGATCTTTTTGTCCTTTTCGTCGGGGACGCGCCGCACCACGTTTTTTTCTTCCAGCTTGTTGACGATCTGCGAGACGGCGGAACGCGTCACGCCCAGCACTTTGGCAAGGCTGCTGGAAATGATGCGCCCGCCCTCCTCTTTGACGCGCACGATCTCCTTCATCAGCTGCATTTCGGTATTATTGAAGGGGAAATTGTGATCGAAGATCTGCATCCCGTCCAACCGCTTTGCGATGCTGTAAATTTGCCGCAGCAGAATATTTGCGTCCATGACACTTTCCTCCCCGCCCTGTTAAGCGCTTAATCGTTAAACATTCTACCGCACCGCTTAACAAAAGTCAATCAACTGTCCGCAAAAAACGATGTTTTCATCGCACTTTCATCTTTATCACCGTTCTGTCCGCGAAAAGAAAAGGCGCCGCCCGCGGGCAAAAATGCACCCGCGGGCGGCTTTTTCCGAAGAAAACAGTCCTGCATTCACAAATATTGATAACTTTGATAAAAGCGGAGCAAATTTAAACACATTCTTCCGCCCTGTTGCATTTTTCGGCAAATTGTGTTATACTCACATTGCAAAGCAAAGAGACTTGACGTATGATCCCTCTGCACAAAATTTGCTGTTGCACAGTAATCAGGAGGTATATGATCATGAAAAAGACTGTCAAAGGCGTCGTTTACGATACGGAAGAGATGACCGTAGTAAAAAAGGTGACGCACGGCGCATTCGGCGATCCCGCAGGCTATGAAGAGACCCTGTATGTCGCGGAAAACGGTTCTTATTTTCTGTACACGTTCGGCGGCGAGGCTTCCCCTTACGCGACGGAAAAACTGACCTCCCTCTCCAAGGTGAAAGCCGCGGCGTGGGAAAAAGAAAACGCATAATGACGCGGGCGCGCTTCGGCGCGCTTTCTTTTTATGCGGCAGCGGGGCGCCCTTTGGTAAGGGCGCCCCGCTGCCGCTTTGCTTTTCCGTCCTCTCCGTATACGGATACACGCCGAACAAAAGAGGGAAAAAGCGCAGACACTTTGCCGCGCGTCCTCTTGCGGCAAAAGGGCGGGCGAAAAAGATCTTTCCGCCTTTTTTTGCGCCTCACATGCTCTCTTTGAGGATCTCGACCACTTCTGCACGGTCAAGCACTTTATAGCCGCCCTCCATGATGAGCGTGCTGTCCGCGATCCCTTCGATCATGTCCTCTTTGACGCCCAATTCGGAGATGCGCATGACGAGCCCCAGTTCCTTCATCCAGTCCTCCATCGCGGCGAGCCCCGCCTCGGCAGTCTCCCTCTCCGTCTTGCCGGAAGGGTCGACCCCCCACACATTCTGCGCAAAACGCGCGAACTTTTTCAGCCCGTACGGCATGATGTGGCGATAATATGCCGAAGAGACGGCGGCAAGCGTCATGCCGTGCGTCGCGTCGGTATGGGCGCCGACCGCCTGCCCCAGCATATGCACTTCCCAATCGGTGGACTTGCCGCGGGAGATCAGGGTGTTGAGCGCCCAGGTCGCCGTCCACATGATGTTGGAACGCGCCTCGTAATCCTGCATATCCTTGTTGGCAATGCGCGAAGAATGGATGAGCGAACGCATCAGCCCCTCGGCGATGTAGTCGCTCGTGTTGTCGTCCTCGCCCGAAAAATACTGCTCGCAGATGTGATTAAAGATGTCATAAATGCCCGCGACCATCTGATAATGTGGCAGCGTGAGGGTGTATTTCGGATCGAGCACGGAAAAGCGGGGCATGATCTTTTCGTCCGCAAAGACGTGGCCGATCTTCAGCTTTGCCTTATGATTGGTGATGACGGCGCCCGCGTTCATCTCCGACCCGGTGCCCACCATCGTCAGCACGCAGCCGACGGGCAGCGTCTCGCAAGACGGCTCCTCAAAGCGCAGATAATATTTTTCCCACGGGTCTTGCTCGCAGTGCACGGACACGGAAAGCGCCTTGGCATAGTCGCACACCGAGCCCCCGCCCACGGCGAGCAGAAAATCTGCCTTCGCTGCGCGGGCGATCTGCATGCCCTCATACAGCTTTTCCAGGGTGGGATTGGGCATGACGCCCGCGATCTCCGCAACGTTTTTGCCGTTTTCGCCGAGAATTTTGACCACTTCGTCATAGATGCCGTTCTTTTTGATCGAGCCGCCGCCGTAAATGAGCACGACGTTTTTGCCGTATTTTGGCAGTTCGTCGTTCAGATATTTGACCGCGCCTTCCCCGAAATACAGTTTGGTAGGATTGCAATAGGAAAAATTTCCCAACATATCGAGAGCCTCCTCTTCGACCTCTTTTTATTCTGACACATTGTCAGTGATTATAGTATAGCATCTTTTTGACACATTGTCAACGATCGGAGAAAAATTTTTCAATTTCCCGCAAGCGAACTTCGGCATGCGCCGGCAAAAGGGACGGGTACGGCAAAAACGCCGTACCCGTCCCTTTTTTTCGCGCGTTTTTTGGGCTCAAACCCCCAGCGAGCGGAGCACCGCACGGGCGATGAGCATAGAACCGGCATTGCCCGGATGCACCCTGTCCCAACAGATCGACTGCCCGGGGCGGCCTTGCATATATTCATCGAACACCGCCTGCATATCGAGCAGCGCAACGCCCCGCTCTTCGGCGACACGGCGCAAACGCGCCGTATACCGTTCGGTCATGGCGCGCATCTCGTCGACGCGGCTGCGCTCCATATAAAAGGGCGTCATCAAGCAAAACTCGCGCACGCCCGCCGCCTTATCACAGACGGCGCGGATATTCTTTTCGTATTCGTCTTCCGAAATATAGGCGTGTTTCGGATCGAAATTATCAAAATGGCGCCACACGTCGTTGATGCCGATCATGCAAAAGAGCACGTCCGGATCGCATGCCGCCACGTCGCGTTCCCAACGTTCCAAAAGATCGCGCGTCGTATTGCCGCTGACGCCCGCGTTGACGACGCGGAAATTTTGCCGCGGCAGAAAGGCGTACAATGCGTCGCGTACCAAACGCACATACCCGCTGCCCAGCCCGTCGGGCGTGGCGCTTTTGCCCGCATCCGTGGTCGAATCTCCCGCAAAGACGAGGACGTCTCCGTCTTTCAGCTTCATGTTTTTCTCCTCTTCGATGTATTTTAGCCCCGTGAAAACGGATTTTCGGTCGGATAGCGGTCGCCCTTCGCGCGGTTAAACCCGATCTCCTCCACGGGCACGCCGATGTATTTGAACACCTCGTACAGTTCCTTGCCGAAGTGCCCGAACGCCACCGCGCCGTGGTGCGGGTAATTGCCCTCGATGAGAACGTGGCGGTAAAAACGCTTCATTTCGGGGATGGCAAAGATGCCGATGGAGCCAAAACTGCGCGTTTTGACGGGCAAGACCTCCCCCTGCGCCACATACGCGCGCAGCTTGTTGTCCGCCGTGCTTTGCAGGCGGAAGAAGGTGATGTCGCCCGCGGCGATGTCCCCTTCCAGCGTGCCCTGGGTTACTTCTTCGGGCAGGGAGCGCGCCATGATGAGCTGGTACTTCATCTCGCAGAAGCACAGCTTTTTGCTGCAAGTGTTGCCGCAATGGAAGCCCATAAAGGTATCGGTGAGCGCGTACGGGTACTTGCCCTCGATGTCCGCCTTATACAGATCCTTCGGCACCGTGTTGTTGATGTCGAGAAGCGTCACCGCGTCTTCACTGACGACCGTGCCGATGAATTCGGACAGCGCGCCGTAGATGTCCACCTCGCAGGAGACGGGGATGCCCCGCCCCGTGAGACGGCTGTTCACATAGCAGGGCACAAAGCCGAACTGCGTCTGGAAGGCGGGCCAGCACTTGCCTGCGATCGCCACAAATTCGCGGCTGCCCTTGTGCGCTTCGATCCAGTCGAGGAGCGTAAGCTCGTACTGCGCGAGTTTGGGCAGGATCTCCGGCTTTTTGTTGCCCTTGCCCAGTTCCCTTTCCATATCCGCGACCACTTCGGGGATGCGCTTGTCGTTATCGTGTTTGTGGAACGCCTCGAAGAGGTCGAGCTCGGAATTTTCCTCGATCTCCACGCCGAGGTCATACAGCTGTTGGATGGGAGCGTTGCAGGCGAGGAAGTTTGTCGGGCGAGGCCCGAAAGAAATAATTTTCAGGTGTTTCAAAGCGTACACCGCGCGCGCGACGGGCAGAAATTCGTGCAGCATATCCGCGCATTCCTCGGCGTCCCCCACGGGGTATTCGGGGATGTACGCCTTTACGCCGCGCAGCTTCAGGTTATACGAGGCGTTGAGCATGCCGCAGTAGGCGTCGCCGCGCGAACTTGCGAGGGTGGGGATGTCCTCCTCCGCCGCCGCGAAGAACAGCACCGCTCCCCCGACTTTTTCGGAAAATTCCTTGGCGAGCATCGTTTCCGAGATCTCGGGGCCGAAGTTGCCGAGGTACACCGCGAGGGCGTTGCAGCCCGCCTTTTGAATATCCGCGAGCGCCTGCCTCATATGGATCTCGCTCTCCACGATGCAAACGGGACATTCGTATACGTTCTCTTTGCCGTACTTCTTTTCATACGCTGCCATGAGCGCCTTGCGCCTGTTCACAGACAGGCTTTCGGGAAAGCAGTCGCGCGATACCGCGACCACGCCTACCCGGATGGGGGGAATGTTCTGCATAGCCGTGACCTCCGATCTTTTATAAACGCGCCCGCCGCGAAGGGGGCGGCAAATTTCAGCGCGATGCTGCCGCGCGCATCTCGTCTAAACGGGAGAGCATATCCTCCACCAACTTGCGCTGGGTACGCGCGCGGTCAAGGTTTTGCCCGGGGCGATGCGTCTTAAAATAGACGTCCCCTTCGAGATAGTCCGTCAAAAAACGCATGCCGCATTCGTACGTCATGAGGACGGCGCCCATCGGCAGTTCTTCCCTTTCCAAAGGGGTGATCGAGCCGCCCACGGCGGAAAGATAGCCGTCGAGGTACGTCTGATACAAGTCGAAGCGGAAATTGACCTTGGAAAGGTCGGGTTCATCCTCGGCGGCGGGGTTGCAGCCGAAGCGGATGCTGTCGCCGAAATCGTAACAGAGGGAACCGGGCATGACGGTATCGAGGTCGATGACGGCGAGCCCTTTGCCCGTAACGTCGTCGATCATCACGTTGTTCAGCTTGGTATCGTTGTGGGTCACGCGCAGGGGGATCTGCCCCGCGGCGATCTTATCCACCAGCTCGCCGCAGAGATAGTTGTGTTCCTTGAACCAGCGGATATCTTCCTCCACCTCGCGCCGCCTGCCGCACACGTCCAATTCTACGGCGCGCAAAAAATTGGCATACCGTACCCGCGTATTGTGAAAATCGGGCAGCACTTCGTACAGCTGCGAAGCGTCGAAATCGGCGAGCAGGGCGGCAAAACTGCCGAACGCCACCGCACTTTCGTAAAAGTCGCGCGGGTCGCGCACGATCTGATACGTCGTCGCGCCCTCGATAAAAACATATATGCGGAAATAGTCTTCCCCGTCAAAATAGTACGGAGCACCCTCCTTGGTACGCACGATATTCAGGCACTCGCGCATAGGATCGCCGCCGCGGGCGATCACGCTCTTGCGGCAAAAATTTGTCACCAGTTCGATATTGTGCATCAGCTTGTCCACTTCGGGAAAGAGCCGATGGTTGATGCGCTGCAAGATATAGCGCACCTGCCTGTCCCCTTCCTTCATCGTCAGGCAAAAGGTGTCGTTGATGTGCCCCTCGCCGTAACGGACGCACGCGACAAAATCGCCGACGACGGCGAACTTGCCCGCGATCTTTTGAAAGTCAAATCGTTTTTCCATGATATCCTCCGCGGCACAGCGCCGCCGTACTTCTGTATTGTATCACACCCCGCCGCAAAAGTCAATAACCAAGAGGCGGCTATGCGCTATGCGCTTGCCGCCTCTTTCGTTTCCGCCGCCGGCGGCGCGCTTTCTGTCGCAAACACCATCTGCCGGCAGTAGACGTCCTCGTATTTTTCGATCATGGCGGCGCGCACCCTGCCGCAAAGCGCCTGCGCACGCGCGCGCTCCGACCCTTCGGCGGGGGGCATGACGGCGGGCAGGATGTGCAGGATCACCTTTTTTTCCATATGCAGCAGGCGGCGCAGCTTCGTCTCTTTAAACTCGATAAAGAGGGGCAGCACGGGCACCCCGAACCTGACCGCATAACGGAAAGCCCCCGGTTTGAAGGGGCGAACCTTTTCGTAACGGTACCAGAGGGCATGCTCGGGATAAAAATTGACGATCTTCCCCTTTTGCATCAGGCTGCCGATCGCGCTCTGCAAATTTTCGAGGTCTTTGACCGTCTCTCCCACGGGCAAAAAGCCGCCCGACTTGAAGATCCGCCCCGCCCATCCCCTTTTCAAAAGATAGTAAGAACCCGTATGAAAGGTGCGAAAACCGCCGAGCGCCAGCTTGACCATCAGCGTGTCCATCATATGCACGTGGTTGCAGACGGAGACGGCGCCCCCCTTGAGGGCGCGCAAATTTTTTTTGCCCTTGACGCAAAAGCCGAACGCGAAGCGGAGATAGATCGCGCCGAACACGGCGATGGCGGGCACAAGGAAAAGGCGGCGCAGCCTTTCGCCGAACGTCTTGGGCAGATAGCGGTATCCCCCGCCGATATCGCGCGCGTCGAAAGTGCGGTGATCTTCGTTGAGGTCACGGTCAAACTGACCGCGCCGTTCGTACTCGATTTCTTTGTAGCGGTATTTCTTCGTCATATGTCCTCCCCGCAGGGCGGGTTTTGTAATAGTTTTCTATTACTATTGTAACATATATGAAGAAAAAAATCAATGTCAAATGCTTAACTTTACAAAAGAATTCAGCCTAATCCTTCCATTTCGTCGAGGGTGAGCATAAATCCGGGCAAAAAATGTTCCATAAAATAGGCAAGGGCAGGAAGCTGTTTTGCGCGCAGTTCCTTTTCTATGCTCTCCTTTGCCTTTTTGAATTCGGCATTGCCCGCTTTCAGCTCTTCAAGGCACTTGATATAAGCGGAAAGTTTGTCCGCCGCCTTGGCGAGCGCGTATTCATAGCTCGTTTTATCCGCAAGGACATAGGGCGCAAGGTCGGCTTTGAGGGGATCGGGCAGCATGGAAAGCAATCTGCCGCTCGCCTCGTCCTCGATCTCGCCATAGGCGCCGCGCATCTCCGCATTATAATATTTGATGGGGGTGGGCAGATCCCCCGTCATCACCTCGCTGCACTCGTGATAGAGGGCATACAGCACCGTCTTGCCCGCGTCGGGCGCGTTGCCGCAAAACTCCCTGTCGATGAGGGCGAGGGCGTGCGCAAGCACGGCGACCTCGAAAGAGTGCTCCATCACGTTTTCCTCGCGCGAGGAGCGCATCAGCGACCAGCGCCTGATATACTTCATCCTGTCCAAAAAGGCATAAAAATTGTACATGGCCTTCCTCCCTGCAAGATATTCCCCGATCATATCATGATCCCGGGGGCGATTTCAATTGACTTTCCCCCCGCTTTGTTGTATAATTTTGACGAAAGATAAAAGCGCCGCCGCTGCGGCCTTGTCATCTGCTCGCGCCGCCCGCAAGGGCGCGTGAAATAAATTACATATCCGCCGGGGGTGCCGTAAAAAGCTGAGATCATACCCTTTGAATCGGGCAAGATAATCCTTGCACGAAAGAGCAAAGACGAGATATTTGGCGCGCCCGCAGCGAGGCGCGTCCTTTTTTATACACGTCGGCGGAAACCTACAAGGAGGTTTTATGTTTCTCTTTAACCTGCTCGAAGTGAGCGAACAAACGACCGACATCGTCAACTACATCATGATCGGCGTGTTGGCGGCGTTGGCGGTCGTCATTTTGGCTGTCTGCATCGGCAACAGGAAGCAAAAGTTCGACACGCGCTCCCTCGCCTATGCGGCGGTATGCCTGGCGACCTCTTTCGTGCTCTCCTTCCTGAAGATCACGCCCGTGCCCAACGGCGGCTCCATCACCCTCGCCAGCTGGGTGCCCGTGCTCCTCTATGCCTATGCGTTCGGCGCGCCCAAAGGATTTTTGGTGGGCATCATCTTCGGCATCCTCAACTTTATCTCGGGGCCGTACATCCTGACCCCCTTCACCTTTGTGCTCGATTACATCCTCGCCTTTGCGATGGTGGGGCTGATGGGCATTGCGAGAAAGTTCAACCGCTCCCTGCTCACCAACGCAGTGCTCGGCACCCTGCTCGCCGTCGCGGCGCGGCTGGTCATGCACTTTGTTTCGGGCGTCATCTACTTTCAGGAAAACGCCGTTTGGGTGGAACTGCCCGACTGGTGCGTCGCCAACGCCTATATCTATTCGCTCATCTATCAGCTCATTTACATCCCCGGCGACGCGATCATCATCATTGTCGCCTTTGCCGTCCTTGCCAAGACGGGCGTGCTGCAGACCCTGCTGCACATGATGCGCCCCGGCATGTTCCCTTCCGCCGCGCAAAATGCCAAAGCGGAACACGCCGCCGAGAGCGCGGACGCCGAAAGCGCAAACACCGCCGACGCGGTACACAAGACGGAATGACTTTGATCCCGAGAGCGGAGCCGCACGGCTCCGCTCTTTTTTTTCAGCGGTTGAAATTTGTCCGCGCGGCATGTTCGCCCGCGGGGAAAACGATGCCCTTTTCCTTGCCCGCCTCGATGCAGGCGACCAGCCAGACCATGTTGCGGGCGAGGTTGCGCACCGTCTGCAGCCCCTCTTCGTCGCACGTCTCCCCCGCATGGCGGTACACCTGGTTCCAATAGGAAGAAGAGACGACGGGCATCTCGGAAATGGTGAAGTATTTGTTCATCACATCCATCGCAGCGCAGGAGCCGGCGCGCCGCAAGGTAGAAACGGCCGCCCCGGGCTTGTGCGCGAAGGCGTATTTGCCCGCGTAAAACGCCCTGTCGAGCGCGGCGAGCAGGCGCGCCGAAGGGTGGGCGTAATAGACGGGCGCGCCGAACACGAAGCCGTCCGCCCCTTTTGCCTTTTCGATGAGTTCGTTGACGGCGTCCCCGTCGATGGCGCATCTTTTCAGTTCACCGCATCTGCCGCAGGCGATGCAGTCGTTGAGGGGCGCCCCGCCCAGATCGACGATCTCATATGCGGCGCCCAGTTCCGCAAAAACTTTGCCCATCTCTTCGAGAACGGCGCGCGTCTCCCCCTTCCGGGGGCTGCCATTGACCATTAAGATCTTCATGTCCTGTCTCCTTTTCGCTTATACGGCGGCAAAGATCTCGCCGATCCTGCCGTCCAAAAAGGTCACGCCCTGCATTGTCCTCGCCGGCGCGCCTTTATTGATGACGATGATGTTTTCCCCGCGGAAAAAGTCGATGAGCCCCGCCGCGGGATAGACGTTGAGGGAGGTGCCGCCGATAATGAGGTTGTCCGCGCGTTCGATCGCCTCGATCGCGTCCTGCATCACCCTTTCGTCCAACGGCTCGCCGTAGAGCACCACGTCCGGCTTGACGATACCGCCGCAGCCGCAGCGGGGCACCCCCTCGCCGCCGAGGATGTCCTGCGTGGGATATGCCCTGCCGCACCGCGTGCAGAAGTTGCGCCAGATGCTGCCGTGCAGTTCAAACACCTGCCCGCTGCCCGCCTTTTGGTGCAGCCCGTCGATGTTTTGGGTGACGACGGCGGCGATGTGTCCTTCCCTTTCCCACTGCGCCAGCTTTTTGTGCGCGGCGTTGGGCTGCGCGTCCGTCACGAGCATCTTGTCCCTGTAAAACCGATAAAATTCTTCCGTGTGCGACCAAAAAAACTCGTTCGAGAGCATCGTTTCGGGAGGGTATCTGTATGTTTGGCGGTACAGGCCGTCCTCCGAGCGGAAATCGGGGATCCCGCTCTCCGTGCTCACGCCCGCGCCGCCGAAAAAGACGGCGCGCTTTGAACGGAATATCACTTCCCGCAGGCGGGCGATCTCTCTTTCCGTGACCATCCTTATTTCTCCTTATCCATATGATAATTGACGAGCGTCTCCCCGCCCCGCAAAACGGCATGGCGGCAAAGGAGGCGATAGCCGCGCGCGGCGAAAAAGCCGCGCGCCGTTTCGGACGCATATACGGTGAAGCGGGGCGCGGGGCACCACGCTTCCAGCGCGTCCGCAAGCGCCGACGCGATCCCCCTGTGCAAAAAAGAGGGATGCACGTACAGGCGGTCGAAATACCCCTCTTCCGTCATGTCCGCAAAACCGACGATCTCTTCCCCTTCCCATGCCGCGAGCGCAAGGCGCCCTCCGAAAAAAGAGTCCGTCCATTGCTTCGGGTCACGATCCCCGATCCACGCCTCGATCTGCCGCGGAGAATACTCCCCGCCGCAGACAGAGCGCACGGCCTCGCAGAAGAGGCGCAGCGTCTTTTCCCCGTCCTCCGGCCGCAAAGGAACGATCTTCATACTTTCTCCTGCCGCAATTTGCCGTACAGCCGCCCGTCCGCCTCGCTTTGCGTCACGCGCCCTGTTCCGCGCCCGCGAACTGCGCATTGTACAGGCGATAATAAAATCCTTTTGCCTCCATCAAAGAGGCATGCGTGCCCTGCTCGACGACGGCGCCGTCCTTCATGACGAGGATCAGGTCGGCGTCCAAAATGGTCGACAGGCGATGGGCAACGATGAAACTCGTCCTGCCCCGCATGATCTTGCGGAACGCCTTTTGGATGCGCATCTCCGTCATCGTGTCGATGTTGCTGGTCGCCTCGTCGAGGATGAGCATGGGCGGGTCAACGAGCATCACGCGGGCGATGCAGAGGAGCTGCTTTTCCCCCTGCGAGATGTTGACGTTGCCCGTGAGCACCGTGTCGTACCCCTTTTCGAGATTGCGGATGAAAAAGTCGCAGTACGCCGCTTTCGCCGCCTCCTCGATCTGCGCGCGCGAAGCGTTTTCCGCGCCGTAGGCGATGTTATAGGCGACCGTCTCGCCCGAGAGAAAGCTCTCTTGCAGCACCATGCCGAACAGCTTCCTGTATTCGTCCAGCGGAATGTCGCGGATGTCTGTGCCGTCCACCGTGATCCTGCCCGCAAGCGGATCGTAAAAGCGCATCAGCAAGTTGATGAGCGTCGTCTTGCCGCAGCCCGTGGGGCCGACGATGGCGACCTTGCTGCCCGCCTTGACGGAGAGGTCGAGATCCTCGATGAGGGGCTTGTCGGCGGAATAAGAAAAGCGGACCCCTTCGACGGCGATATCCCCGCGGCAGGAAGAAAGATGCGCCGTTCCTTCCGTGCGCTCGCCCGGTTCGTCGATCACTTCAAAGACGCGCGCCGCGGAGGCGAAAGCGTTTTGCAGCTGGGTAACGACGTTGGAAATTTCGTTGAACGGCTTGGTATACTGGTTGGCGTAACTCAAAAATACGGACAATTTGCCGACGGTGAAGCCGCCGAGGGTGAGGGTGCCCAAGGTCAGCAAGCCGCCGTCGCTGAGGATGCAAAAGATGCAGCCGAGCACGCCGACGAACGCCGTGATGACCGCGTTGACGAAGCGGGTGCCGGGATTGGTGAGCGCGGAAGAATACTGCGCGCGCCAGCCGATCTCGTTGAGGCGGGCGTTGATGCCCTCGAACTTCTTTTCCGAATATTTTTCCTCGTTGAAGAGGATGACCGTCTTTTGCCCGCCCAGCATCTCCTTGACGTGCGAGACCAGTTCCCCCTGGATGCGCACCTGTTTTTGGAAGAGGCGGAAGGTCTTTTTGGTGATGACCGCCGCCACAAAGAGAGAGAGCGGGGTCAGCACGACGACGACGAGGGCGATGATATAATTGACGGCGAACATGACCGCGAGGGTCGCCAGAATGGTCATCACCCCCGTAAAGAGCTGCGCCGCCCCCTGCAGGAGCCCGTCCGTGATGACGTCCACGTCGTTGACGATGCGCGTCATCACGTCCCCCTGCGCGTGGGTGTCGATATAGCGCACGCCCGCCGCCGTCAGGCTTTCGAAGGCGTCCCGCCGCAAATCGCGCACCAGCTTATAACAGAGGCTGTTGACGCAATTGTTGAGCAGCTTTTGCGAGGCAAAGCTGACGAGCACGCTGCCCGCAAAGCAGCCGATCATGAGATAGACGGCGGAAAAGTCGACCCTGCCCGCCCCGGGCATGGCGTCGATCGCCTCGCCGTAGAGGACGGGCCCGACGAGCACGGACGCGACATAGAGGATGCTGCAGGCGATCGTTCCCGCGACATATCCCTTATAGGGCGCCACATACGTCAGCAGGCGGCGCACCAACCCCTTTTGCAATGTACGGATGCCCTTTTTCATGCTTCTGCCCTCGTCTGCGAATCGCAGATCTCCCTGTACAGCGGGCACTGCGCGTACAGCTCCGCATGCGTGCCGCTGCCGGCGATCCCGCCGTCCTCGAGCACGAAGATCTTATCGGCATGCATGAGGGAGGACGCGCGCTGCGAGATGATGACGGTCGTCGTCCCCTCGAGCGCGGCGATGTTGGCGCGCACCTTGGCATCCGTCGCAAAGTCAAGCGCGGAACAGCTGTCGTCGAGGATGAGCACGGGCGCCTTTGCCGCGACGGCGCGCGCGATGGTCAGCCGCTGCCGCTGCCCGCCCGAAAAATTTTTGCCCCCTTCGGATACCTTTTCATCCAGCCCGCCCTTTTCGTAAACGAAATCATAGGCGCAGGCGACTTTGAGCGCCTCGTCGAAGTCTTCGTCCGTGCCCTTGTCGTTGCCCCAAAAGAGATTGGAACGCACCGTCCCCGAAAAGAGGGAGGCGTTCTGCGGCACCACGCCAAAGAGGGAACGGAGGGCGGCAAGGCCGTATTCGCGCACGTCGTGCCCGAACACGATCACTTCCCCCTCGGACGCGTCATACAGGCGGGGCATCAGGCTGACGAGGGTAGATTTGCCGCTGCCCGTGCCCCCGATGATACCCACCGTCTGCCCCCTGCCGATGGTGAGGTCGATGTTCCGCAGGGAGTATTGGTCTGTGCCCGCATAGGAAAAGCCGACCCCCTTCATCTGCACGGCGGGCGCGGAAAAATCGGGCGCGCAGCCCGCCCCGTCCGCGACGGACGAACGCATATCGAACACTTCGCTGACGCGGTGCATGGAGGCGTTCGCCTTGGTAAAGAGGGAGACGAGATTAGAGATGACGATCATCGCATTCAGGATCTGCGTCATATAGTTGATGACGGCGATGATGTCGCCCGAGGAAAGAGAGCCGCGCTCGACGCGGAAGCCGCTCAACAGCAAAATGAGCGCCACGCCGAAGTTGATGACGGCAAACGTCAGCGGGTTGAGCCAGGCGGAGATCCTGCCGATCACGATGGAGTTGCCGAGCATGTCTTCCGCCGCGGCGTCGAAGCGGGCGCGCTCCTTTTCCCGGTTGGCAAACGCGCGAACCACGCGCGCGCCCTCCAGGTTTTCGTTGGTGATCCGGGTGAGACGGTCGAGTTTTTCCTGATTTTTCGTATAATAAGGCACGCTCTTTTTCATGATCGCCCACAATACGAGCGCGACCAAAACGGATGCCGCCGTGACGATCAGCCCCGTCCGCCAGTCGAGGATGAGGCAGAGGATGACCGCCCCCGCCGCGATAAAGGGGGAACGCACGACGAGGCGGATGGTCATGGCGACCGCGCTCTGCATCTGCGTCACGTCGTTGGCGACGCGGGTGACGAGGGAGGCGGCGCCCACCTTGTCGATCTCACGATACGAGAGAGTATCGATGTGCCGGAAGAGCGCATTGCGCACGTTGGTGCCGAACCCCTGCGACGCGATAGAGGCGCTGCGCTGGCAGAACACGGCGCAGCCGAAGCCGACCGCACCCATCGCGAGCATGAGCGCCCCGCCCCACAGCACATAGGAAACGTCCCCGCGAGCGACGCCGACGTCGATGATGCGCGCCATGACGAGGGGCACCAACAGTTCCAAGAGCGCTTCAAACCACTTGGAGAGCGCGCCGAGGATACAAGACGCCCTGTATTGTTTGAGATAGGGCAGATACCTTCCGATCACGTTACAAGAACCTTTCCCGATAAATTTGCGGCAGCGCCACACACTATTATTATAAGCGCAAACGCCCTTTTACGCAAGCAAAAAGCCCGTTTTGCGCGCAAATCGCCCGTATTTTGTCAGAGCCTTTCCCCCGGGGCGCATAAAAGGGCGGCGGATGCGCAAAGTAAGCGGCGGAATGCAAACGCATCGCATCCGAGGAGGTCAACACATCCATGAAAAAGAAGATCGTATTTTTCGCCTTGGCGCTCGCGCTCGCCCTGACGGCGGCGGGCACGGCGGTCGCCGCCGCGGAGGAGCCCGCCCCCGCGCAGATCCAGGAGCAAACACAGCCGCCCGCCGCGAGAGGGGGCAGGCAGTCCGTCTCCGTGACGGGATGCGGCAAGGTGACGGTACCCGCCGACGCGGCGGTGATCACCTTCCGCGTGCGCGCCTTTGCAGACACCCTCGCCGAGGGACGGCAGCGGCTCGCCGAAGCGAAAAACGCCCTGCTCGACGGGGTGCGCGCCGCCGCGGGCGGCGCGGAAGGGAGCGCGCCCTGCGGCGATCCTCCGCCCGTCCGGAGCGAAGAGGCGGGCGGCTACGTCCTGACCGGCTTCGTCTCCGTAAAGATCGCCGACCTTTCCGCGGTGCCCGCCGCCGAACGGGCGGGCGAAGAGAAGGGAGAACGGCTGCAGACGTGCTATCTGCTCGAAGCGGAGTCGGAAGCGGTACGGCGGGCGCTTTCCCTCGCCGAGGCGGACGCCGAAGCGAAGGCGGCGGCGCTGCTGGGCAAGGGCGCAAAACTCGTGCGGCTGCGCGAGGAGTGCTGCTGGCACTGCCCCGCCGACACGCCGGGTCAGATGACGGTGTGTGCGAACGTGCGCGCGGGCTTTGTCCGCCGCGAAACGGAGGCAGAAGCATAAAAGGGGGCGGCGCCCGATGCGCCGCCCCCTTTTTGTTCCCTCAAAGCAGGATGCAGATCACCCCGCCCCGCCCCTCGTTGACGATGCGGCGGATGGTGCGGCGCATCTTTTTGCGCACCTCTTCGGGCATGCTGCCCGCGCGCATGTCCAGCCCCTCTCGCACCATGTCTTTGAACGTCCTGCCGAACAATTCGGTATTCCACAGGCCGTCCGCGTCCTTTTCGTATTGTTCCAGCATGCCGCGCACGATCTCTTCGCTGCGCGCCGCATCCCCGATGACGGGGACTGCCTCGCTTTCCACCTCGACGCGGATGAGATGATAGCTGCCCGCGCGCGCCTTCAGGCGGAGAGCGCTGCGCCCGCCCTGCCTGATCGCTTCGGGCGGTTCAAGGGAAAGATCTTCCTCCCCCGGCAGCACGACGCCGTAGCCGCTTTCGTCCGCCGCGCGCAGCGCGGAGGCAAATTTATCGTAGAACGCTTTCGCTTTCCCGAGAGAGCGCATATACGCCATCAGCTGCACGTCGTCGGCGATCTCCGCGCCGCACGCCTCGCCCAGCACTTTATAAAACGTCCCTTCTCGGGCGGAGACGGCGTACCGCGCCCTCCCGCTGCCGGGAAAAAGCTCGCCCGACGCGGGGGATGCGAAGCGGTCGCTGCCCTCGAACATCCGCTCGACGAGGGCACAGTCGCCGAGGCGCACGATCTTTTCGCAGACGGCGCGGATGGAGCCCAGCGCTTCGGCGACGGCGGGGCTGTCTTCCGGCAGCGTACACAGCCAGCCGGGAAGATCGAAATCGATGCGCGTGACGGGAAATTCGAACAAAAGGCGCTCGAACAGTTCGGATATCTCTTCCTCTCCCGCCTTTTCGCAGTCGAAGGGAAGGGCGGGCACGCCGTATCGTTCCGCCAGCGCGGCGCACACCTGCCCGCACGCTTCCCCGCGCGGAGCGCGGCTGTTGACGAGGATGACGAAGGGCTTTTCCGCCGCACGCAGGGCGCGCACCGCCCCCTCCTCCGCCGCGGCGAGCGCTTCGCGTGCAAGCTGTGTGACGGAGCCGTCGGAAGTGACGAGCAGAGCGGCATTCCCCGTCCGCCGCGCCAACGCGTCGGCCGCCTGCCCGAAAGGCAACCCGCCGGAAAAGGGCAGTACGACCTGCGGCGCGCCCTCTTCGCCGAATTCCGCCCCGTCCGCGGGAAAACCGACGCATTCCGTAAAACGGACGCCCAGTTCTCCGCCTCCGGCGAGGGGGATCTGCACGGCCTCCTCGGGCACGTTCACGGGAGAAAGGGTGCGCACCGTACGCCCTTCGCCCGTCGGCGGCAGCGCCTCGGCGCACGCGCGCCCCGCACTTTCTTCCGCATGCGGCAGGACGAGCGCGCGGGCAAGGCAGCCGATCAGGGCGGATTTGCCCGTCCTCACGGGGCCGGTCACGCATATCCACAGGCCGCCGCCCGTGCGTTCGGCGATATCCTCAAACACCTTTTGCTCCAACATACAAAAAAAGCCTCCCTATACCCATTATACAATGTAGTATATGAAGGCTCTCTTCTTTTTAGACCGGGCGATCATCCCTCCTTTTTGCCGCGGGACAGCTTTTTGACGGAAGTGCGGTGCTCCTCCCCCGCGAGGAGGGCGACGATGTTTTTGCGGTGGGCGAACCAAGTGAGCATGCAGTCGAGCAATAGGAGCATGAACAGGGCGATGACAAAGCCGTTCGTCAGCTCCGCCCGATAGCGGAAATAAAAGACGAGCGCCTGCACGAGCGCCAGCAGGCTGACGCCCAAAAGGGAGCCCATCGAACCCCATTCGCTCGCCCATATATATAATAAAGTGAGCACGAGGATGCCCAAGACGAGGGCGATCATCCAGGGATACTGCGTTTCGAGGCAGAGCGCGAAGGCATACATGCCGAGGGTGGAAGCGATGCCCTTGCCCCCCTTGAACTTCATGGTGACGGGATAGATGTGCCCGACGATGACGGCGACCCCGCAGACGTAGCGCGCCAGATCGGAGACGAGCACGTCCGTGCCCGCAAAGCGGTACCCGCGGAAGATAAAATAGGCGGCGAGCAGGGGCAGGCCGCCCTTGAGCATATCCAAAAGCAAAGTCAGCGCCCCGATCTTGAGGCCGAATTGGCGGCTCATGTTCATCGTGCCGGGATTGCCGCTGCCCATCTTGCGCACGTCTTTATGCTTGATCTTGGAGATGAGCAGCGCGAAATTGAAGCAGCCGACGAAATACGAGACGACCGCCATGACGATGAACCAATACCAGATATCGGAAAAAGCGAGTTCCATCCCTGTCTCCTATCCCATCATGCCGCTTTCGTTTTCGCCGCGGTTGCGCACGGCAAAGCGGATGGGAGTGCCCGAAAAATCAAAGGAGCGGCGCAGCACGTTTTCAAGATACCGCCGATAGGAAAAATGCATGAGTTTTTCGTCATTGACGAACAGGACGAAGGTGGGCGGGCAAACGGAAGGCTGGCTGCAATAATAGACCTTCAGCCGCCTGCCGTTGTAAGACGGCGGCTCGTTGGTGCGCACCGCATCGAGGATGAGGTCGTTCAGCGTGCCCGTCGAAATGCGCAGACAGGCGTGCGCGTACACCTCGCGCGCCAATTTTAAGACCTTTTCGGCGCGCTGCCCCGTCTTTGCCGAGATGTACACGGACTGATAATAATCCATGAATTTGAGGTCGGCCTTCAGCTTTTCTTCAAACTTATTGACCGTCTTGGCATCCTTTTCGATGAGATCCCACTTGTTCATGACGATGACGGAGGGCTTGCCCTGCTCGTGAACGTATCCCGCGATCTTGACGTCCTGTTCGGTCAGCCCCTCGCAGCTGTCCACCACCAAAAGGCAGACGTGAGCGCGGCGCACCGCGTCGAAGGCGCGCAGTACGCTGTAATACTCCACGTCGTCGTCCACCTTCTTCTTTTTGCGGATGCCCGCCGTGTCGATCAGGGTGTATTTGTACCCGTCCAGCGCAAAGGGGGTGTCGATGGCGTCGCGCGTGGTGCCGGCGACGTCGGTGACGATCGTCCTTTCAAAACCCAACAAGCGGTTGACGAGGCTGCTTTTGCCCGCATTGGGCTTGCCGACGACGGCGATCTTCAGCCGTTCCTCCTCGTCCGCTTCCCCTTCCCCGAAGGAGGCGACGGCCGCATCGAGCAGATCGCCGATGCCCTGCGAATGTTCCGCCGATACGGCGAACGGCTCGCCGAGGCCGAGCGCGTAAAAGTCGAAGAGTTTGTCATGGGAAAATTCGTCCACCTTGTTGACGGCAAGGATGACCGGCTTTTGGCAGCGACGCAGTTTTTCCGCCACGTCGTAGTCGGAAGAAGTCAGCTCTTCCCTGCCGTCCACCAGCCACAAGATGACGTCCGCCATCTCGATGGCGGTATCCGCCTGGCGCAGGATCTCCTTCCACATCGTGTCCTCCGAGTCGAGCTCGATGCCGCCCGTGTCGACGACGGTGAACTTTTTGCCCTGCCATTCCGCGTCGGCATACAGCCTGTCTCGGGTGACGCCCGGCCTGTTTTCGGTGATGGAGATCTTTCTTCCCGCGATTTTATTGAAGAGGGTGCTTTTGCCCACGTTGGGCCTGCCGACGATCGCGAGCAGAGGATTTGCGGACATACCCCGCCCTCCCTGACAAAAGTTTTTTCTTATTATACCGTTTTTGCCCGCCTTTGTAAAGAAAAAACGGCTTGCCGCGGGGCAAACCGTTTTTTTCCGTCTTTTCAGAACAGGCCGCAGACGGCGCTCGCCACATACAAGACGACGGCGACGATGTATAAGATCCGCCACGCCTTGCCGCGCCCGCGCACGAACTTCCACGCGCCGAACGCGATGCCCAGCAAAAGCGCGATGTCCTTGATCAGGTTGAGCGCGTTGATCAGCTTGCCGTTGATGTCGAGCCCGATCAGCGGCAGCACGTTGTTGATAAAGATGAGAAGCGCCGCCAGAAACAGCGCGACGATACAGCACAGGCTGATAAAATCCGCCCTTGCCTGTCCTTCCGTCCTCTGCCTTTTTGCCATGATAAAAAACCTCCTTCCGGGATGCCTTTATTGTAGCACGCGTCCGCCGCAAAAGCAAGCGGATGCCGCAACAAAATCACTTTTCACAGATGTAAACGGCATCTTCGCCGTCGTTTTCGGCAAAATGCACCACGATCCCCTCCCTGCGGGCGGTGGGCACGTTTTTGCCCGTAAAATCGGCGCGGAACGGCAGTTCTCTGTGCCCCCTGTCCACGAGCACGGCGAGGCGGATGCACTTCGGCCTGCCGAGCTGCATGACTTCGGAAATGGCGGCGCGCACCGTGCGCCCCGTAAAGAGCACGTCGTCGCACAGGAGGACGGTCTTGCCGTCCACGCCGAAGTCGATCTCGCTGCCCAAAAAGGCGATGTCCGCGTTTTCGCCGAGATCGTCACGGTAGAGGGCGATATCGAATTCGCCCATGGGAAGGCGCACCCCCTCGATCTCTTCGAGGGCGGCGCGCAGCCGCTCGGCGACGGTGACGCCGCGCGTCTTAATGCCGATCAGCACGACGTTTTCGATGCCGTCGTCCTTTTCTATGATCTGATGCGCGAGGCGGCGGAAGGTATTCCTCATGCCGTCGGCGTCCATCAGCTTGCCCTTGATGGTCAAAACAGCCCTCCTTATGCCGGCGCCCGGTCCGGGCGCGCCCTTTCAATGGCGCTTTTTCAGTTCCGTGCAGACGTCCGAAAGTTTGACGCCCGCCTCTGCCAAAAGCACCAGCGTATGATAAAAGAGGTCGGCGCATTCGCCCACGATCTCCTCTTTGTTCCCGTTTTTGGCGGCGATGACCAGTTCCACCGCCTCCTCGCCCGTCTTTTTGGCGATCTTGTCCGTCCCCTTTTCGAAGAGATAGGCGGTATAGCTGCCCTCCGCGGGATCTCGCTTTCTGTCCTCGACGATGCGCTGCAATTCCCCCAGCATCTCCGCGCCCGCGCCGCATTCTTTGACGGGGGTGAAAAAGCAGGAATAGCTGCCCGTGTGGCAGGCGCAGCCGGTCTGTTCCACTTTTAAAAGCACGCAGTCGCCGTCGCAGTCGAGATAGATACCGCGCACCTTTTGCAGATGCCCGCTCTCCTCTCCCTTTTTCCATAGTTTCTGCCGAGAGCGGCTCCAATAGTGGGCGTAACCCGTTTCGAGCGTCTTTTGGTACGCTTCGGCGTTCATGTACGCCTGCATGAGCACTTCGCCGCTTTCAAAATCCTGTGCGATCGCGCAAATCAGCCCGTGCGCGTTCCATTTGAGTCCTTCCATCCTTTATACCCTCCTTACGGGGATCCCGCGCGCGGCGAGGTACTCCTTCAGTTCTTTCATGCCGATCTCTTGAAAGTGGAAGAGGGACGCCGCCAACGCCGCATCCGCCTTGCCCTCCGTCAAAACGTCGGCAAAATCCTGCATTTTGCCCGCCCCGCCCGAGGCAATGACGGGCACGCCGACCGCTTCCGCCGCGCGCCGCGTCAATTCCAGGTCGTATCCGGCTTTGGTGCCGTCCCTGTCCATGCTGGTGAGCAGCACCTCACCCGCGCCGAGCGAGACCGCCTTTTCGATCCATTCGATCGCGTCCAGCCCGGTATTCACCCTGCCGCCGTTCAGATATACGTCCCACGAGCCGCGCCCGTTCCGCTTGGCGTCCACCGCCAGCACGACGCACTGAGAGCCGAACCGCGCCGCCGCTTCCTCGATGAGGGAAGGCGCCCTGACCGCGGCGGAATTGACGGCGATCTTGTCCGCCCCCGCCGCAAGCAGGGTGCGGAAATCTTCGACGGAACGAATGCCTCCGCCCACGGTGAGCGGAAGAAAGACCTGCTCCCCCGCGCGGCGCAGGATGTCCACCGCCGTCTTTCTGCCGGCGCTGGACGCGGTGATATCCAAAAAGACGATCTCGTCCGCGCCGATCTTGTCATATGCCTTGGCGATCTCGACGGGGTCGCCCGCGTCAACGAGATCGACGAAATTGACTCCTTTGACCACCCTGCCCCCGTCGATGTCCAGACAGGGGATGATCCTCTTTGCTAACATCCCTTTCTTCTCCGCGAACGCCGCCTATGCCCCGAACCTTTCGAGTGCGCCGCTCAGATCGATCGCCCCTTCGTAGAGCGCCCTGCCGAGGATCGCCCCGTACACGCCGCTCTCTTGGAGCCCGGCGAGATCGTCCGTCCGTGAAACGCCGCCCGAAGCGATGACGTCCAGCCCCGTCTCCTTTTGCAGGCGCACCGTTTCGGCAATATTTGCCCCCTGCATGGCGCCGTCCTTGGAAATATCGGTAAAGAGGGCGCAGCCGATGCCCATCCGCTTGCACCGCTTGCCGAACGTCACGGCGGAAATGTCGGTCGTCACCGTCCAGCCCTTGACGGCGAGCATGCCGCCCTTGGCGTCGATGCCCGCCACGATCTTGCCCGCAAAGCGGAACGCCGCCAGCGCGAAGGAGTCGGGATCGGACACCGCCATCGTACCCAAGACCACCCTGTCTGCGCCCGCGTCCAGCCGCCGTTCGACGTCGGCGATGCGGCGCAGCCCGCCGCCGCTCTGGATCTTGACGGAAAAGCGCTTTTTGATCTCGGCGATGACGGGGTCGATGCCGCTCGCCCCCGAAAAGGCGCCGGAAAGGTCGACAACGTGCAGCCATTCCGCGCCCGCCTGCACCCATTTTTCCGCAAAGGCGAGGGGATCGCCGTAGTCGGTGACGGTATGTTTATCGCCGCGGACGAGCCGTACCGCCCTTCCGTCCAAAATATCGATCGCGGGGAATAAGATCATCTTTGCCTCCTTATCCTGTTGTCATGCGATGCGGTGCCGCCTTTTACAGCCGGCAGAAATTTTGCAGAAGCCGCAAGCCCGCTTCGCCGCTCTTTTCGGGGTGGAATTGCACTCCGTACACGTTGCCCGCACAGACCGCCGAGGGATAGGTGACGTGATATTCCGTCTCCGCGCAGACAAACCGCGGCGGACAGGCGGCGCGGTAACTGTGCACAAAATAAAAGCAGGTGCCCTCCGCGATGCCCGCAAAGAGGGGCGTCTTCAGATGAAAGGTCTCGTTCCAGCCGATCTGCGGCACCTTGCCTTCCGTGAAGCGGACGACGCTGCCCTCGACAAAGCCGAGGCCGGCAGTCTCCCCCTCCTCATAACTCTTTTCCAGCAAAAACTGCATGCCGAGGCAGATGCCCAGGATCTTCGTATCCCGCGCGCGCTCTTTTACATAACCGGCAAGCCCCGCATTTTCCATTTCCGCCATGCCCGCCGCAAACGAGCCGACGCCGGGCAGGATGAGCCTTTCGCACCCGTTCAGGGCGCGCCGATCCCCCGAAACGAGCGCCCTTTCCCCCAAATATTCGAGCGCCTTTTGCACAGAGCGCAGGTTGCCCATTCCATAATCGACGATGCCGATCAATTTACAGCACCCCTTTTGTGGACGGCAGAGCGTCGGAGACGACTTTGACCGCATCCCGCACACAGCGCGCAAGCGCTTTGAAGATCGCCTCCGCCTCGTGATGGAGGTTGCCCCCCTTCAAAAGGTCGATATACAGATTGACGCCCGCATTGAAGGCGAAAGCGCGCATGAATTCCTCGACGAGCTCCGCGTCGAATTCGCCGACCTTGCCGTTCATCTTCTTTTCAAAATTCAGATACGGCCTGCCGCCGATATCGAGCGCGACGAGGGCGGCACATTCGTCCATGGGGACGATGCGGTCGGCAAAGCGGGCGATCCCCTTTTTATCGCCGAGCGCCTGTTTCAGCGCCTGCCCGAGGCAGATGCCCACGTCCTCCACGCTGTGATGAAAGTCCACATCCGTATCCCCTTGGCAGCGCACGGAAAGGCCGAGCCATCCGTGTACCCCGAACAATTCGAGCATATGGTTCAAAAACCCGACCCCCGTGTCTACGGAAACGCTGCCGCCGTCCAGATCGAGTTCCAGTTGTATCTTCGTCTCCCGCGTCTCGCGGGAAATCACGGCCTTTCTCATCTTACCGTTCTCCCTTGTTTTTACGCAGCCTGACCGCGTTCGCGTGTGCCGCAAGCCCTTCCGCCTCCGCGAGGCGGATAATGTCCTCCGCGTCCTCCTCGATCGCCTCCCTTTCGTAGCGGATGACGCTCATCTTGCGGAGAAAAATGTCCTGGTTGAGCACCTCGAAAAAGCGCGCCGTGCCCCCCGTGGGCAAGGTGTGATCCGGCCCGGCAAAATAATCGCCGACCGGCTCGCTCGTCCATTTGCCCATAAAGACGGCGCCCGCGCTGCGGATCTTCGGCAAGATCTCCTCCGCGTTTTCGACGGCGAGTTCAAGATGTTCGGGGGCGATCTCGTTGGCGAGGGCGCACGCCTCGTCCATATCTTTGACGAGGATGATGCCGCCCGCGTTTTCCAGCGAACAGGAAGCGATCTCCCGCCGGGGCAGCGCGCCAAGCTGCCTCTCCGCCTCCTCCTGCACCTTTGCGGCAAAAGCGGCGCCGTCCGTGAGCAGCAGCGCGCGCGAGCGCCTGTCATGTTCCGCCTGCGAGAGGATGTCCGCCGCGATGAAGGCGGGGTCCTGGTTTGCGTCCGCGATGATGAGGATCTCGGAGGGGCCGGCGAGCATGTCGATGCCCGCCTGCCCGTACACTTCCTTTTTTGCGAGGGTCACATAGATATTGCCGGGGCCGGCGATGACGTCCGCGCGCGGCACGCTTTCCGTTCCGTAGGCGAGGGCGGCGATCGCCTGCGCGCCCCCCGCTTTGCAGATCGCCTCCGCGCCGCACATGTCCGCCGCGGCGATGACCGCGGGATGCACCTTGCCGTCTTTTGCCGGCGTAGCGACGACGATGTGCGCGACCCCCGCCGCCTTGGCGGGCAGAACGCCCATCATGACAGAGCTGAACAGGGGCGCCGTGCCGCCGGGCACATAGATGCCCGCCCGCTCCACCGCGCGCACGGTATACCCCGTCGTGCGGCCGTCCTTCGTGCGGATATCCTCCCGCAGCGGGCTGCGGCAGTGATACGCCAAAATGTTGTCCGCCGCCTTTTTCATGGAAGCAAGCAGCGCGGGATCGAGCGCGCGGTACGCCTCTTCGATCTCTTTTTTACTGACGTACAGCGAATTTTTGTCCAGATCGCTGCCGTCGAACCGGCGGCAATAGGCAAAGAGCGCCTCGTCACCCCGCTCGCGCACGGCGGCGACGATCTCGCGGACGGTGCGGGCGGCCTCTTCGTCCTCGATCCCGCCGCGCGCCAGGATCTGTGCGGCCTGCGCCGCGTTTTGATAGATCTTCAGCTTCATATCCCTTCTCCGACATGCCGTTTCATCTGCGCGAGCAGGGGCAGGATCTCCGCCGCCTTTGTCTTTAAGCGCACTTTGTTGGCGACGAGGCGGGCGGAAATATCGAACACCTCCTCGAGCACCACCAGCCCGTTCGCGCGCAGGGTCCCGCCCGACTGCACGATGTCGAAGATGACGTCGGACAGCCCTGTCAAGGGTGCCAGCTCGATCGAGCCGTGCAGGGGGATGACCTCCGCGTCCTCCCCGCGGGAGAAAAAGAGGCGTTTTGCAGTGTTGACATACTTGGTGGCGACCCGCAGGCGGGGCTTTTGCACCCCGCGCATCGAGGGAAAGCCCGCGATGCACAGCTTGCACCTTTCAAATTTCAAATCGAGCATCTCGTAGAGGTCGGCGCCCGCTTCGAGCAGGGTGTCCTTGCCCGCCACGCCGATGTCGGCGATCCCGTACTCCACATAGGTGGGCACGTCCGTCGGTTTGACGAAAAAAAAGTTGAACCTTTTGTCGGGCGTTTCCAAGACGAGTTTGCGCGTCTCTTCCTTTAAGATCTCCGCGCGGATGCCGCAGCGGAGAAAGAGGTCTGCACAAGAATCGGCGAGACGCCCCTTGGCGAGCGCGACGTTCAGCATCCTACGATCCCTCCTTCCCCCGCGATATACACGGGCGCGTACCCCGCGGGCACCTCCCCTTCCTCCGTAAAGAGCGCGCAGGGTTTTCCTTCGGCGAGCAGCTTGCGATACAGCTGCCAGCCCGCGCGTTCTCCCCCGGGGCGGCAGACGACGGCGGCACAGGCCGGCACAGGGGGCTCTTCCCCCAAAGCGCGCAAGGCGCGCTCCATGCCGATGGCAAAGCCGACGGCTGCGAGGTCGCGCCCGAACCGGGCGCACAGCCCGTCGTAACGGCCGCCCGAAAGGACGGGGGCGCCCACGCCCCCCGCGAGCCCCGTAAAGACGATGCCCGAATAATAGGCGAGGCTTTTGACGGTGCCGAGGTCGAAGGAAACATACTTTTCCGCCCCCATCTCCCCCAAAAAGGCATACACTTTTTTGAGATGCGCCAGCGCGCCGAGCGCCGCGGGGTTGTCTGTCAGCGCCGCCGCTTCGTCGAGCACTTCCGCCCCTCCGAAGAGGGAAGGAAGCGCCAAAAGCGCCGCTTGTGCCCGTTCCGAGGCGCCGTGCTCTTTCAGGGCGATCTCGACATTGACCGCATCCTTGGCGTTGATATAGCCGCGGATCTCCTCCGCAGCCTCCTCGCTCAGCCCGCTGCCTTCCAGCACCCCTTTATAATAGCCGACATGCCCGATGTCGATGATAAAGTCGCCGATGCCGATCTCCCGCAGGCATTCCGCCGCAAAGGCGACGGCATAGGCGTCCGCAAAGGCGCCCTGCTCTCCGAAGATCTCCACGCCCGCCTGCGCGACTTCTCTGTCCGCGTTGCCCCCCGCGGAAAAGTCGTAGACATCGGAAAAATAGCACAGCCTGGCGCGCTTTTGCCGCAGCTTGGTCGCCGCGATGCGCGCGCACGCGAGGGTCATGTCCGGGCGCAGGACGATGAGGCTGCCGTCTCGGTCGGTCATTTTGAACATCTTGGACTGCTCGACGGTGCTGCCGATGCCGGCAAAGGTGTCATAATATTCCAGCCCCGCCGTGCGCACGGCGGAAAACCCCGCGCGCGAAAAGGCCGCGGACAGCTTTCCTTCCGCCGCGTACAGCGCGCGGCATTCGGCGGGGAGCGCGTCACGCACCCCCGAAGGCAGTTTGAAATATGCCATATTTTTCTCCAAAAACGGAAATTTACTCGCTTTATGCAGGGAAAACCGCATGATCGAAGCGACCGCGGTCGCTTTTTGTATATTTTATCATGTTTGCGAGCCCTCTGTCAATCTTATGCGCTCAATTGAGGATGACCTCTTTCAGCCGCTCGTATTTTTTGAGAGCAAACGCGCGCATCTGCTCGCTCCCTCCCGCCGCGAACGCCTCGTCGGAGAGCTTTTTCGCCTCGAAGATGACCTCGGGCGGATAGCGGAGGTTGCGGATCTCGTTTAAAAACTTTCCGCTCTGGCGCGTCCCCAAAAAGTCGCCGCCCCCGCGCATCTTGAGGTCGTATTCGGCGATCTTGAACCCGTCCGTGTTCTGCTTGATGACGGAGAGCCGCTCGCGCGCCTCCTCGCTGTCCGAGCCGCAGAGGAGGAAGCAATAACTCTTTTTGTTCCCCCGCCCCACTCTGCCGCGCAGCTGGTGCAGCTGCGACAGGCCGACGCGTTCCGCGTTGTAGATGACCATGATGGTCGCG
>CALVHS010000029.1 GCA_944328665.1 uncultured Clostridia bacterium
GCGGCCACAACATGGGCGTCAACGCCGCATGGCAGACAAACGTCATGCCCGCTGCGGGCAACGGCGCCACCTTCGGCATCGGCGATTGCTTCTATATCGGCGCGCTCTACCGCGAAAAACCCGCGGAAGAAGCATAAGGGCATCCATGGATGCGGCGGGGCGTTCCCGCCCCGCCGCAAATGTATCGGTACTGATGCGGCAGGATGCCGCAGAGAGGAAACTACATGAAATCAACGCAATTTAAGATCAAAGACAGAATGCCCAAGACTTTCCGCAAGGGGATGCCCCTTTTTATCATCTCCATGCTTGCGGTGCCTGTGGCGTGGTTTATCGTATTCTACGTCGTCGTCAACTTCAACTCTATTATTCTGGCGTTCCGCTCCATCGTGGGCGTCTCCTCGGTCGGGACGCCCGTTTACGAATGGGGCTTCGGCAACTTCCTAAAATTTTTTGAAGATTTTGTCCTCGACACGGGCGACGTGCAGATCTCTCTTTGGAATACGCTGAAATACTTTGCGCTGAATGTGCTCTGTATCCTGCCGCTTACTTACTTTTTTGCGTATTTTATCTACAAAAAGATCTGGGGACACAAATTTTTCCGTATTTTGTTCTATATGCCCTCGATCCTGTCTGCCGTCACGATGACGACGATCTACAAAAACATCCTCGGCGGGTACGGGCCTATCGACGAATTTTGGAAGGCGCTCACGGGCAATTCCATCCCCGCCTTTTTCACCAGTTACGAACTCGGCACGCCCATCATCATGATCTATCAGGTGTGGGTCGGGTTCGGCGTCAATATGATCCTCTATCAGGGCGCCATGGGGCGCATCCCCGAAGAGGTCATCGAGGCGGGCAAACTGGACGGTATCAGCTGGTGGAGGGAGATGTTCCAAGTGGTCACGCCGATGATCTGGGGCACCCTGTCCACGACGCTCATCCTCGCCTTTACGGGGCTGTTCAATTCGAGCGGGCCGATCCTCTTGCTCACCAACGGCGCTTTTCATACCTCTACCATCAACTTTTTCATCTTCAATCAGGTGTACCGCTATTCCGAATACGCGTATCCGGCGGCGATCGGTCTCTTCTTTACCGTGATCAGCCTGCCCATCGTCTTCGGCTTCCGCGCCCTGATGAACAAACTCGACCCGAAAGTGGAATACTGAGGGGAGGTCAGGCATGCAGCTGTTAAAATCAAATCGTAAGTCACCCGTCTTTTATGTCGTTTTCGTGATCTTTGCGCTGTACGCGCTGTCGCTGATCTTTCCCTTTTTATGGGCGTTCATGACGACGTTCAAGACGGAGGGGGAATTTATCAACAACAAGGCATATTTCCCCAAGGTCATAGACTGGACAAACTATATCGACGCGTTCCGCACCCTGTCCGCCAACGATACGAACATGTTCGTGATGCTGTTCAACTCCGTTTGGTGGTCTGTGGGCAGCACCGTCCTTGCCGTATGCGCCTCCACGATGAGCGCATACGTCGTCGCAAAGTATAAATTCCCCGGCAGGCAGGTCATCTACGGGGTGGCGATCTTCACGATGATGCTCCCCATCGTCGGCGCGATGCCTTCGCAGTATACCGTATACAGCGCGCTCGGCATCCTCGACAACCCGCTCATGCTCATCGCGACCATCGGCGGGTTCGGCTTCAACTTCTTCGTGCTGTACGGGTTTTTCAAGAGCCTCCCCTGGGACTATGTGGAGGCGTCCTTCCTCGACGGCGGCGGGCATTTTTCTACCATGGTGCGCGTCATGCTGCCCATGGCGATGCCGGTCATGACCTCGCTCGCGGTCGTCGCGTTCATCGGCGTTTGGAACGACTATAATACGCCGATCGTATTTTTGGAAAATTATCCCACACTTGCGTCCGGCCTGTATCTCTATCAAAACGCCACGATGCAGCATTCCATCGATATCCCGCTCTTGTTTGCGGGCGTGCTCATGAGCATCATTCCGGTCGTTGCGCTCTTCTGCATCTTCCAGAATTCTATCATGAACATCTCTTTCGGCGGCGGACTGAAAGGCTGAAAAGGAGGAACATATGAACACATTTGAAAAAGTCTGCGCGATCGCGCTTTCCCTCGCGCTGGCATTCGGCGTCACCGCCTGCACGACAGGCGAGGAGCCGGGCGGCGGCGGGGAAGGAGGCGGGCTGCCGGAAACGAGCGATTACCCCGTGTTCGACGAACATACGATGTGGATCGGCGCGTGGAACAACCCGCCCGCCAACGAACAGGCGTATACCTATCTCGAGGACGGCGGCTTCAACATGGTCTTTACCTGGAACAACAATCCCCAAGCGCTCTCCGAACATCTGCGCCTCGGCGGCGAGCACGGCGTCAAGATCTATGCCATGCTCAACTCGACGAAGGTGGCGGGCTCCGCCGAGGAGGTCAACGAAAATTGGCTGGACAGCTATGCCGATTACGAGGGGCTGGGCGGCTTCTGCTACATGGACGAACCGGGGCAGGGCGCCTATGAAGGGCTGGGGCTGCTCGCGGAAAATCACGAAGAGAACTATTCCGACATCGACTATTACGTCAACCTCTATCCGACGACCTTTTTCGGCGCGAATGCCGAAAACACGGGGCTCAGCTATGCGGAGTATGTAGAAAAATTCTGCGATACGTGCCTCACGAAATTGGACAAGACCCGCCGCATCCTGAGTTTTGACCACTATTGCATGTCGCTGGGCGCGAACGGCGGGTATCTGAGCGAGATGTGGCTGGAGACGGTGGAGACGATCGCCCGTTACGGCAAGCAGTACGACGCGATGACGCACGCCTTCTTTTTGACCACAAAACACTATGCCTACCTCGCGCAGACGTACGAAAGCCTCCGCTATCAGGCGAACGTATATATGGCGTACGGCATCCAAGGCTTTTCTCACTTCACCTATGCGGGCGGCTTCAACGACTATCCCGTCGATCCCGGCACGGGGCTTCCCGTCGGGGACGGCAGGCTGTATTACGATATGGCGCAGCTGAACGGGGAACTGCTCGCGTGGGACGATATCTTCCTCTCCTTCGACTGGAAGGAAGTGATGCACGTGACGGGCAGCGATAACCTCGCCCAGTCCGCTTCGTATGCAAACCCCGTGCTCTCCTTCGCGCGCGACGCCGTGGACGAGCTGGAGTATGTGACGGAAGTGACCGCGACCAAGGACACGATCATCGGATCCTTCGAGGACGCGGACGGCAACATCGGCCTGATGGTCACCAACTTCGACTTCCCCAGCGAGGTGACTGGGCTGGACGACGAAGTCGCCGACGCGCCCGATTTTTCCACGCTGGGCACGGATGTGGTGACGCTGACCATCCCCGGCGCGAACACGGCGCTGATCGTGCGCAACGGCGAGCTGACGGAAGAACCCGTCACGGACGGAAAGATCGAACTCGCCATCGAGCCTTCGGGCGCGGCGTTTGTGATCCCGCTCAACATCAAACAGGCATAAAAAAACGAGCGCCGCCCCTCTTCGTATAGGCAGGGGGGCGGCATTTGCATGGAGGAATGGCCATATGAAAAGATGTTCTCTCGCCCTCGCGGCGGTGCTCGCGTTTGCGCTGTTTGCGGGCTGCGCTCCGAAGGCGGAAGAGGAAAAGGAAGAAAAGCAGCACCCGCTCGGCGGGTACGCCGTCGTGTACGCCGAAGGTGACGCCGACGCCGAGTCGGCTGCCGAGGCGATCGCCGCGGAGGCGGCGGAGGAGGGGCTGACCCTCCCCGTGCGCGCCGATTCGGAAGGCGCCGCCGCGCGCGAGATCCTCGTCGGCGACGTTTCCGGCAGGAGCTACAGCTATTACACCGGTCGGCTGCACAAGACGGGCGGCTGGGACGTGCGCATGCTGGACGGCAATATCTATCTCACCTCCGATGCCGGCTATGACGACGCCGTCTCCGCCTTTTGCGGGGCGTTCCTGCGCGCGGAATTTTCGCAGGAGACCTCCGTTTCCTCGGCGGGCGCGTTCCGCATCGGCAGGGCGGAACTTGCGGGCCTGCCGCTGGGCTGTTTTGACATCGTCTATCCCGAAGGGGACGCCGCCGCGGAGGACGCCGCGGGCGAACTTTCGACATGGTTTGCCGAAAACGCGGGGTACGTTCTTCCCGTTTCGGCTTCGGGCGGGCAGGAGAACCCCATGACGATCGAGATCGCCCCGCAGGCGGAATGGGAGGACGCGGAAGCGTGCGCCCTTTCCCTGCACGCAAACGGCGCCCGCATCCTTTTTGCCGCGTCGGAGACGGAAAAGGCGGTGCGCAGCTTCATCGCGCATTTTTACCGCGGTCAGGAGACGGACGTCGTCCTCGGCGAAGAAGGGGAGATCGGGTACCGCGTCTGGGAATACCTCGACTCCGATTACGAGACGACGGACGTTTTTGTCCCTTCCGCGGCGCTCGCGGAGGGGGTCACATGGAGCCGCCGCACGATGACGGACGCGGAGGGCACGCCGCAGAGCGTCTTTGTATTGGAGGCGAAGGCGGGCGGCGGCTGGAAGCTGCGCGTCGGCACCCATCCCGATTATCAAAAGGGCAGCCCCGTCGTCTCCACCGTCCTGCAGACGGCGGAAGCGTACCGCGCTGCGGGGGAGGACGTCCTCTTTGCCTGCAACGGCGGGTATTTTAAGATGGCGACGGACAACAAGCCGGAAGGGATCCTCATCCGCGACGGCGAGATGCTGTCCGACGGCTTAGGCGCCCTGCACCACGACTTTTTCGGCGTGCGGGCGGACGGCTCTTTCGTGATCGGGGAATACGATCTTTTGCAGGAGATCTCCGCCGAGCTGGTGCAGGCGTGCGGCGGCAGGGGGGTGATCCTGCGGGAAGGCGAGCCGTACGACATCAGCTACACCGAGGGCGGGGACGATCTCGGCATCAACGTCCACCCGCGCACGGCGGTCGGCTTCCGCGCCAACGGCGATCTGCTGATCGTGGTCGCGGACGGGCGGCAGAGCGGCTATGCGGCGGGGCTCAACCTCGTCGACCTCGCGCAGCTCTTTCAAGAATTGGGCGCGCAATATGCGCTCAACCTCGACGGCGGCGGCTCTTCGACCTTTGTGACGAAGGAAGAGGGCGCCCTGCGCGTGCAGAATCGGCCGAGCAACGCCGGCGGCGCGCTGCGCGCGGTCGGGGACTGCCTCGTCCTGACGGCGGCATAAAACATCGATCGAAAAAAGGCAAGGGGGGCGCCGCGTATGCGGCGCCCCCCGTTCGCGTTTACGATATAGCGCGGGCAGGGCGGTCATTCCTCTTCCAAAAGTTCCAGCAAAAGCGCCCGCTTTTTGGCGGGCAGCCTGCGGTACGCCAGCAGCAGCCTTCTCTCCTGCGCGGCGACGATCTCCACCTGCTCGTCCTCCATAAAAAATTGCGCCAAAGTGATGCCGAACGCGCCGCAGATATTTTCCAAGATGTCCAATTTGGGCGGTGTGTTGCGTTCATAGACGGAAGCAAGCGTCGATTGCGGGATCATCGCCTCCGCCGCAAGTTTATAGTCCGTCCACCCCCGTTCGTTTTTTAATTGTTTGATCCTTTCTATGACGTTCATCTGCATTTCCTTTTTTCTCATTATACAATGAATTTTTTCCGAATATATTTCGTAAAAACGTTGACAAAATATCGTATTTACGTTATAATCATAATGCAGACGTGGCTTACAAAATAAAGTAAACATCATATTTCTGCGCCTGACGGGATTCGGCTGCGCGCCGCGGCGCATAGGAAGGTTTTGCGGGATGAGTAAAACTCGGCGCACGGGCGATATCATAAGTATAGTGATCATGGCGGTACTTTCCGTCATCTTGATTCCGATCCTTGCCGTCAACCTGACGTTGATCATCAAGGGCCGTTTGGACGAGTCGGTCCCGCCCGACGTATTCGGGATCGCGCCGCTCGCCGTCACCACCGGTTCTATGTCGGGAGACAAGGAGGACAGTTTTAACGAGGGCGCGCTCATCTTCGTGCGCATCCTCGATGAAGAGGGCAAAAACAGCTTGCAGGAAGGGGATATCGTCACCTTCCGCACGGAGGACGGCTATGTGACCCACAGGATCGTTTCCGTCACCCGTGACGGGTCGCAAAACGTCACTTCCGTCGTTACCCAAGGGGACGCGAACAGCGTCACCGACGGCGCCATCCCCATCGAAACGGTGGTGGGGCGCTGCGTGGGCAGCGTGGGCGGCATAGGAAAATTTTCCATTTTCCTGCAGACGCCCGTCGGCATATTGGTCTTTGTGGGGATCCCCGTACTTCTCTTTATCGCCTATGACATCACGCGCATCACGCTGCAAAACAAGCGCGCGCGTGAAGAAGAGGGCGCCGAAGAAAAAGACGAGGCGCTTCGGCAGAGAGAGGACGAATTGGAAAGCGCGCGCAGCGAACTGCGCGACAGAGAAGAGGAATTGCGCCGCCTGCGCGCTCTCGTCGAGGGGGGGAGCGTATCGCCGCAAAACGGCGGACAGGAGGGCAAGGAAGATCGCCAAGACGCGAACGCCGGACCAGGCAGAACAGGCGCAGAGGATGGCGACCCTTCCGGATCGAAAGACTAAAGAAAAATACGAAGTTCTTGCCCCCTCCTTTTCATCACACGCGGTGAAACGGGGGGGGGTACTCATTTTTAGCGGAAAAGCGCTTTCGCGCCAATAAGGCGCGAAAGGAAAGGTTTTTCGATACAGCGATCACCGGGGCCGAGTTTGGAGGCGGATCCGGTCACAGCAAAACCCAAAAGAGGGCAGCGTCCCCCGGTCGCGCGCCGCGCTTCGGCTGTTGCAAAAGTCGGTGCAGCATCAAAAAAACAAGAGAGCAGACAGATCGTCGTTTACTAGTAAGTGTCGGTTTATTTTGCGCCCGACACCGTCGGGCGTTTTTTTGTTGTTATATGGTTCACGAAATTTCTTTTAAGCTGATAAAAGAAATTTCCGTGATGTAAGGGGAAACCCGAACGGTTTTCCCCTCTGCGCGGCATATATAAGGGCACGCCATTTGCATGCCGCGCATTCACCCTTTCCGTAAGCCAAAGTGTTGGCAAATAGGGGTGCGCTGCGGAAAAGTGCGATTTCCCTTGCGCGAGTAAAAATTTTGAGGCGCCCCCCACAAGGCTTCCCCCCGGGGGGAAGCTGTCACGAAAACAGGGCTCCCAAAAAGTATCGAAGAACTTTTTGGGAAGAGGAGACGCAGGGAGGAAAGGCGAGGCGGCAAGCAATGCGCGCCGCCTGCAAAACGACCCTTGCGTCGACGAGATGAGGGGGCATCCTGATTTATCTTCAACAGGGCTCCCAAAAAGTATCGAAGAACTTTTGGGAATCAGCGCCTCATCCGTCAGCCGCTGCGGGCGGCTGACACCTTCCCCTACGCGGGGAAGGCTATAATAGTGTGTTCACGAAATTTCTTTTAAGCTGATAAAAGAAATTTCCGTGATTAAAGGGGAAACCCGAACGGCTTTCCCCTCTGCGCGGCATATTTAAGGGCACACCTTTTGCATGCTGCGCATTCACCTCTTCCGTAAGCCAAAGCATTGGCAAATAGGGGTGCGCTGCGGAAAAGTGCGATTTTCCTTGCGCGAGTAAAAATTTTGAGGCGCCCCCCCCCAAGGCTTCCCCCTCGGGGGGAAGCTGTCACGAAAACAGGGCTCCCAAAAAGTATCGAAGAACTTTTTGGGAAGAGGAGACGCAGGGAGGAAAGGCGAGGCGGCAAGCAATGCGCGCCGCCTGCGAAACGTCCCTTGCGTCGACGAGATGAGGGTGCATGCAATTATTAAGATACGCCTCATCCGTCAGCCGCCGCGGGCGGCTGACACCTTCCCCTGCGCGGGGAAGGCTATAATAGTGTGTTCACGCGATTTGTTTTAAGCTGATAAAACAAATCGCCGTGATGTAAGGGGAAACCCGAACGGTTTTCCCCTCTGCGCGGCATATTTAAGGGCACGCCATTTGCATGCCGCGCATTCACCTCTTCCGTAAGCCAAAGCATTGGCAAATAGGGGTGCGCTGCGGAAAAGTGCGATTTTCCTTGCGCGAGTTATAGCGTTCACGCGATTTGTTTTAAGCTGTTAAAACAAATCGCCGTGAGTTGGAGTATCCTCTCCAAGGCTTCCCCCTCGGGAGAGGAAGTTGTCACGAAAACAGGGCTCCCAAAAAGTATCGAAGAACTTTTTGGGAATCAACGCCTCATCCGTCAGCCGCCGCGGGCGGAAGGTCATGATAAGGATGGCGTATTCCGGTCTTTTGAGAGCCTTTCCGCCTCTTCTATGACGGGGCGGGCGGAGGAAAGGTCGGTAAATTCCACCTCTCCGCCGTAGGAAGATAAAAGCTGTTTGTCCTCTTCGCTTTTGTCTCTTTTCTTTTTCAGGTAGGCGATCAGCATCGCCATCATCGCGCGGTGTTTCAGCCCCAGCTTTGTGTATTGTATGCCGCCGCGCAGGCAGAACACGGGCAGCGTTCCTTTCTGTTCGGGGGGCAGCTTTTTTTCAAACAGCATGCGCGCTTCCCTTTGCGTCTTTTCTTTGGCGGGGTCGGCAAGCCCGCATACGAACAGGACGATGCGTTTGTCTTTCGCCCGCCGTAAAAGGCGGGCGGCTTTGCGCCATCCCGCAATGCTGCCGGCATACACGCCGCCGCCGAAGATGACGACGTCCGCTTCCGCCATATCTTTCCTTTTTGCCTTGCCGACGGGCAGCGCCCTGCATCCGAGCGCCTGCGCGATGTGCTTTGCATAAGCCTCCGTCCTGCCGTAGCGAGAACCGTACAACACGAGCGTTTTCATTTTTTTTCTCCGTTTTTATTTTCTCCCTTACAGTATACCATATCCGCCTTCCGCCGTAAAGGAGGAGGGTGTCATAAATTTGTAATATCTGTGCGGCGGGCGGGCAGGAACGCCGGACGGGCGGCGCAATCGCTTGCGCGCGCACCGCGCCCTGTGGTATAATAAGGAAAACTGCACAGCGGGAGAAGGAATATGAAAGAAGCGATTATCCGCGTCGAAGGGCTGAAAAAGGCCTACGGCGCCGTGGAGGCGGTCAAGGGGATCAGCTTTTCGGTGGAAAAGGGCAGCCTCTTTTCCTTTCTCGGCGTCAACGGCGCAGGCAAAAGCACGACCATCAACATCCTCTGCTCTATTCTGAAAAAGGACAATGGCAAAGTAGAGATCGGCGGATATGACCTTGACCGGGAAGCGGCAAAGATCAAGCCGATGCTCGGCGTCGTCTTCCAGGGCACCGTGCTGGACGACCTGCTCACCGTCAAGGATAACCTGACCGTGCGGGCGAGTTTTTACGGCATGCGCGGCAGAGAGTGGGCGCGGCGGTTGGAAGAACTTGTCTCTCTGCTCGATCTGAAAGACATCTTGACCCGTCCTTTCGGCAAGCTGTCGGGCGGGCAGCGGCGGCGGGTGGATATCGCCCGCGCCCTCATACACCGGCCTTGCGTGCTCGTGCTGGACGAGCCGACGACGGGCCTGGATCCCAAAACGCGGCAGACGGTGTGGGAGATCGTGCGCGGCCTGCAGCGGCGGGAGGGGATGACCGTCTTTCTTACCACCCATTACATGGAGGAAGCGGACGGTTCCGATCTGGTGGTCATCATCGACGGCGGCGCGATCGCCGCGAGCGGTACGCCCGTGCAGCTGAAAAACGAATATTCGCGCAACTATTTGCGCCTTTACGGGGACGCGCCCGCGATCGCCGCGGCGCTGCGGGCGGAGGGCGTCTCCGCCCGGGAAGAGGGGGGCGCCTGTGTCGTCGTCACGGACGGCGCCGAGGCGGCGCGGGAGATCTTGCTGCGCTTTCCCGAGGCGTGCCGGGATTTTGAATTTGTCAAAGGGAACATGGACGACGTGTTCCTCGCCGTTACGGGCAAAAAATTAGAGGGAGGGCTTGCGCAATGAATATGCTGCTGTGTATGACTTCCCGCAATCTGAAGATCTTTTTGAAGGACAAGGCGAACATCTTCTTTTCGCTGCTCTGTCCGCTCATTGTGTTGGCGCTGTACGTCCTCTTTTTGGGCAAGACGCAGGCGGACGGCATCCTCGCCGCCCTGTCCGAGGCGGGCGTTTCCGGGGCGGAGGACGCCGTGCAGGCGTTTTGCGACAGCTGGATGCTCGCGGGCGCCTTCTCGAGCGCCTGCATCACCGTGCCGCTGTGCGCGTGCGGGGTGATGGTGCAGGACAGGCGGCGGGGCATCACGGGCGACTTGCTCGCTTCTCCCGTGCCCGGTTGGTTGGCGCCCGCCGCGTACTGCCTCTCCGTCATGGCGGCGGGGCTGGTGTTGTGTACGGGCGTGCTGCTGCTCTCGTTCGGTTGGCTGGCGGTGTCCGGCAGTTGGTGCCTTTCCTTTGCGGACGTGCTCGCCGCATTCGGGATCATGCTCCTTTCCGTCGTCGCGTCCACGGCGCTGCTCGTGTTCGTGGTCGGCTTTGTCCGCTCGGAAGGCGCGTTCACGGGCATCAACGTCATTTTGGGCACGGTGGTCGGTTTTCTCATCGGCGCGTACATGCCGCTGACCATGTTTCCCGCAGGCGTGCAGTATTTTGCCGCCTTTTTTCCCGGCACACATTCCGCGGGGATGTTCCGCACCGTCATCATGGGCGGCGCCCTCGACGAACTCGCCGCGCTCGCTTCCCCCGCCTTTGCCGAGGCGTTGGCGGAAGAATTTTCCCTGACCCTGAACTTTTTCGGCAGCGAAGTATCCCCCGCCGCCATGGCGGTCGTCGTCGCGGGGTCGGCCGTGCTGTTTTTTGCGCTGCTGCTTTTGGTGCGCACCCTCGCCGCGCGGCGGGGCGCCAAGTGATCTTTTTGCGGAGGATGCCGTATGCTTTATAAAAGCATCGCCGAATTAGTCGGCAAAACGCCGCTCTTGGAACTGTGCGGTTATGAAAAAAAATATGCGCTCGGGGCGCGGATCGTCGCCAAACTCGAATACTTTAGCCCCACGGGCAGCGTCAAAGACCGCGCCGCCCTCTATATCGTCGAAGAGGCGGAAAGGACGGGCAGGCTGAAGCCGGGCATGACCGTCATCGAGCCGACCAGCGGCAACACGGGCATCGGGCTTGCCGCCGTCTGCGCGGTCAAAGGATATCCGCTCGTGCTGACCATGCCGGAAACGATGAGCGCGGAGCGGCGCAAGCTGCTTTCCGCCTTCGGGGCAAAGCTCGTGTTGACGGACGGCAAAAAGGGGATGGCGGGCGCCATCGCCGAAGCGGACAGGCTGCACGCGGAAAATAAAAATTCCATGATCGCGGGGCAGTTCGTCGATCCCGCCAACGTGCGCGCCCATTACGAGACGACGGGGCCGGAGATCTGGGCGGATACGAAAGGCCGGGCGGACTTTCTCGTCGCGGGCGTGGGTACGGGCGGCACCCTCGGCGGCGCCGCAAAATTTTTAAAAGAAAAAAATCCCGCCCTGCGCGCCGTGGCGGTGGAGCCGAAGGGCTCCCCCGTCCTTTCGGGGGGCAAGGCGGGCGCGCACGGGCTGCAGGGCACCGGCGCGGGTTTTGTGCCCGAGATCCTCGACACCGCCCTGCTCGACGAGATCGTCTGCGTGGGCGAGGAGGAAGCGTACGCCGCCGCGCGCGAGATCGCCGTCACCGACGGCGTCTTTGCGGGCATCACCGCGGGCGCGGCGGTGCATGCGGCAAGGCTCGTCGCCTCCCGTGCGGAAAACGCGGGCAAGACGGTCGCCGTCATCCTTCCCGATACGGGCATGCGCTATCGCTCCTCCGATCTGTTCGGCGGGGAAAAATGACGTAAAAAGGAAAGAGACGGAGGCGGGGATCCCCGCCTCCGTCCCTTTCCGACAAAAAGGCCCGGTCGTCTCAGATGACGACGATGTTTTTTACTTCGAATTTTTCTTTGACCGCGAGCGGGAAGTTGTCGTCCGTGATGAGCACGTCGATGTCGTCGGGCGTCGCAAAGGTGTAGGGCATGATCTTGCCGATCTTGGAAGTGTCCAGCATCATGTATACCATCTTGGCGCGGCTCAAAACAAATTTGAGCAGGTCGGATTCCACCTGCGAGATGCAGGAAAAGCCCTGATCGAAGGAAAAGGCGGAGGCGGAAATGATGGCAAGTTCAAAATTCGTGTTCTCCAAAAACACCTTCGTGTACGGCGACGCGGTGGAAAGGTTCTCCTTGATCAGCGTCCCGCCGACAAGCACCACCTCCGGCTGTTTTTTGTGCGCCAGCTCCTCCGCGACGGCGATGCCGTTGGTAAAGATGTGGCAGGGCTGGTCGGGGATCTCTTTGGCGAGATACAGCGCCGTCGTGCCGCCGTCCAAAAACAGGCTCACCCCTTCGTCGATGAGGGAGACTGCCTTTTTGGCGATGATCTTTTTCGCGTCCGTGTTGATGGTCGACTTCTGCGCGTACGCCTCGCCGGAGCGCTTTTGTACTTCCAGCACGGACATGGCGCCGCCCCGCACGCGGATGACCTTGTTTTGCTGTTCCAGCTCCATCAGGTCGCGGCGGAGGGTCATATCGGAGACGTCGGGGAACTGTTCGGCAAGTTCTTCCAGCGTCATTTTTCCGTTTTTTTCGATCAGGAGGGCGATCTCCTCGATTCTTGTGCGTTTGATAGCCGTTCACCTACCTTTTGACATTCGTTGTTCGCCATCGATTATAACATATTTTGCCGAAAAGTGCAACGAAATAAACAAATAGTGTGAAAATTTTTCAAAAAAGAAAAAAAATTTTTTTAATCGAGCAAGAAAACTTTTCTATTTGTCCGAAATATAGTATAATAGAGCAAATACCGCAAAAGGAATGCCTATGCAAGACACGCAGACCGCCGCCGGCAGCGAATTGCTGCGCGACCTCGACGATTATTTTTGCAAAAAATTTACCGACTTCGATATGATCGGCGCCATGCCTTCCTATCAGTCGGTCACGCTGTCCATGATCTTAAAGAACAAGAACCGCATCGAGGACGGCGAGTATGCCGCCAACGAGATGCGCAAGATCTCCTTCCAGCCGGAGGCAGCCAAAGTGCTTGCCGAACTGAAGGAGAGGTATGTGGACAACACGTTCACTTTTTCCTTCCGCCCGGGGACGCTGCGCGAACGGCTCGCCGCCCTCTTCGGCAGGAGCGCGTCGGGCAGGTTCATCGAAAAGCTCATCCGCAGCTACGGCGAACTGCCCGCGCCCCTGTGGGAAAAACTGGGCATCGCGCAGAAGGACTGGAAGGCGGTGCTGCGCGGCTTTTACATCCCGGAAAAGGTGCTCGTCTACAAACTCACCCTGCTTTTGGGGCTGTCGCAGGGGGATCATGCTGCCTTGATGAGGGTGTGCGGCGCAAGCGCCGATCTTGCCGACGCGCGCGACGTGGTGATGCGCTATCTCGTGGATTACCGCGTCTACAACCGTGACATGATCGCCGCCGCATTCAAAGAATACCGCCTGCGCCCCATCGTGTAAGGGCAAATAGGGAGGGAAAATATGTTCAGAAGGCTGCGCGCCGACATCGAGGCGGCAAAGCGCAACGACCCCGCCGCGCGGAACAAGTTCGAGATCTGGCTGACCTATTCGGGGGTGCACGCCCTGTCCTGGCACCGCTTTGCCAACCGCCTGTACAGGATGCATTTAAAGCTGCTCGCCCGCGTGGTCTCGCAGCTGGCAAAGTTTTTGACCGGCATCGAGATCCATCCCGCCGCCAAGATCGAAGGGGGCGTGTTCATCGACCATGGCACGGGGGTCGTCATCGGCGAGACGGCGGAAGTCGCTTCGGGCGTGGTCATCTATCAGGGCGTCACCCTCGGCGGCACGGGCAAGGAAAAGGGCAAGCGCCACCCCACCATCTGCAAGGACGTGGTGATCAGCTCCGGCGCCAAAGTGCTGGGCGGATTCACCGTGGGGGAGGGCGCCAAGATCGGCGCGGGCGCGGTCGTGCTCAAAGAGGTGCCGCCGCACGCCACCGTAGTGGGCGTTCCCGCGCGCGTCGTGCGCATCAAAGGGGAAAAACCCGACCTCTTGCAGGAAAAGGTCGACCCCAACGCGGAGGAGATCCGCGCGCTCAAATGCCGCGTCCACAAGCTGGAAGCGGCGCTGGAAAAGCTCACGGGCGAAAAATACGAATGCACCAAAGAGGAAGAGGAACTTTTCCCCGCCGTGGAGACGGGCGCTGCGGCGCAGGAGATCGCGCGGACGGACAGGGGAGAAGAGGACGAGAACGCTAACGCGGAAAAAGAGGAAAAAAACGATGATCACATCCAAGGAACTGAGGAATAAGTGGCTTACATTTTACGAGGGCAAGGGGCACGTCAACATCGGCGCGGTCTCCCTCATCGGCGACGGAAGCACGGGCGTCATGTTCAACGTGGCGGGCATGCAGCCGCTCATGCCCTATCTTTTGGGGCAGCCCCATCCCGCCGGCAGGCGCCTCTGCAACGTGCAGGGGTGCGTGCGCACGGTCGACATCGATTCCGTCGGCGACGCGACCCATTTCACCTTTTTCGAGATGATGGGCAACTGGTCGCTGGGCGACTACTTCAAAAAGGAGAAGACGGCGTGGTCGTTCGAACTTCTCACCGAGGTTTTCGGGCTGGATAAGGACAAGATCTGTTCCACCGTGTTCGCGGGCAACGAATCCGCCCCGCGCGACTACGAAACGGCGGAACTTCTCGTAAAGCTCGGCATCAAGCGCGAAAACATCTTTTATCTGGACAAGTCCAACAACTGGTGGGAGCTGGAAGGCACCGTGGGCACCCCCTGTGGGCCGGATAACGAATGGTTCTATCCCCTCACCGACCGCGAGTGCGGCAGAAAGCCGTGCGACATCAACTGCCCCTGCGGCAGGTACGTCGAGATCGGCAACGACGTATACATGCAGTATAAAAAGACGGAAGGGGGCTACGTTCCCCTCGAAAATAAAAACGTGGACACGGGCTTCGGGCTCGACCGCATGCTCGCATTCCTCAACGGGCTGACCGACGGATATAAGACCGATCTTTTCAGCGGTGCGATCGCCTGCCTCGAACGGCTTTCGGGCAAGCGCTACGACGGCGGCGGCGACGCGCAGAAGGCGATGCGCATCATCGCCGACCATACCCGCACGGCGGTCATGCTCATCGGCGACGTCAACGGCATCCTCCCCTCCAACACGGGGGCGGGGTATATCCTGCGCCGTCTCATGCGCCGCGCCATCCGCTATTGCCGCGCGCTCGGCGTCGCGGGCAGCGCCATGCAGGAAGTCGCAAAGGTGTTCATCGAGGAGGTGTACGGCGAAGCGTACCCGCTCCTCCCCGAAAAGGAAGGATATATCCTCGAGGAGATCGCGCGCGAGACGGAGCGGTTCGAAGCGACGCTCGAAAAGGGGACCAAGGAATTTGAAAAGACGGTCGCCGGCATCGAGCGCAAAAACGAATTCATGTCCAAACAGGATCCCGCTTATCGGAAGGAGACGAAGATCGGCGGCAAGGCGGCGTTCAAATTGTACGATACGTACGGCTTCCCCCTCGAACTCACCGTGGAAATGGCTGCCGAGCGCGGGTATACGGTGGACGAGGCGGGCTTTGCCGAGGCGTTCAAGGAACATCAGGAAAAGAGCCACGCCGCCGTCGCCGCGGGCGAATTCAAGGGCGGGCTCGCCGATACTTCCGCCGCCACGACGCGGCTGCACACGGCGACGCATCTGCTCAACGCGGCGCTCAAAAAAGTGCTTTCACCCGACGTCAACCAAAAGGGCAGCAACATCACGCCCGAGCGGCTGCGCTTCGATTTCAACTTCGCCCGCGCGATGACACCGGAAGAGATCGCGGCGGTGGAAGATCTCGTCAACGAGAAGATCAAAGAGGATATCCCCGTCGTGTTCGAGGAGATGCCCTACGAACGCGCGCGGGAGGAAGGGATCGTCGGCGTGTTTGACAGCAAGTACGGCGACGTGGTCAAAACCTACTCCATCGGCAATTTTTCGCGGGAGATGTGCGGCGGCCCGCACGCGGCGCGCACGGGAGAACTGGGGCATTTCAAGATCGTCAAAGAACAGTCCTCCGCGAGCGGCGTCAGAAGGATCAAAGCGGTGCTCGAGTGATCGGAAAAACGAAAAAAGGGGGCGCCCGTTTCTGTAACGGGCGCCCCCCTTTTTTTCAGCCGAACAGCGTATGGTACAGCTTTTTTGCCAATTCCCTCCGCCGCGAGCCGACGGGCAGCGTCTTGTCGGCGAGCCGCCATATTTTTCCGTTCCTGCGGTGCTGCGAAACATAGGCCTGATATTGCTGCAGCCCCGAATTGTTTAATTCGTTCTGCCAAAATTCGAACGCGTTCACGCTCCTTCCTTCCCCGAAGGAATCTTCAAAGGCGACGCAGGCGAACACTTTGCGGTCGAGCTCTTTGGAAAAATGCAGGTAATATTCGAAGGGGAAAGCCATGTCTTCCCGCCGGTAGGGGAGCCCCGCTTCCCCGAAAAAGCGCAGCATGTCGCGCACGAACGAAAGCGCGGCGTTCTGCATGGTGCGCGTCATCCAATCGGTCGCAAAGTCGTAGCGGTATTCTTCGAAGACGGGGCGCATTTCCCCGTCCTTTTCTTCGTAGCCTATCGCGGACGGGGCAAGTTTCATAAAGACGTGTTCCCGCACGACGCCCGTTATGGAAGGCTTGTGCTGATAAAAGGTGTCTATGGTGAACCCGAAGAACCGTTCTCGGCTGCAAGCGATATCGCCGTTCGTGTGGATATACAGGCTGTTTACGGGGTATCCGAGCAGCCCGCGCAGCGCCGCTTCCACGCGCCCGCTGTAACCGATGTCGAAGATCAGATCGCCCGGCGCAAATGTTTTTTTGAAATGTTCGCCGAGTTTTTTGCGGTAGTCGTTGAGTTTTGCATAGTCGAGCAGCGCGTCGATCTGCGTCAGGCGGCCGTCGAACTCTTCCCGGGAGAGGAAATTTTTATCAAAGACGCCTTCGGTGCAATGCAGCAGGCGGCACAGCGCCGCGTCGTCGGCGCCGCGGTACGCCTCTTGCAGGAAGGGCCGGAACAGCGCGCACAACGAACGGGCGGACTGTTTGTAGAGATTGAGTTTGCCCGAAAGCGAGCGAAGGTCTGTGCCTTTTCCGATGTCCGCCAAAGCCATCGCCCTGCGAGAAAAATAGGCGTAGTCCGTTTTCGGCACCTCTCTTCCGTATTCTGCGAAAAGCTGTACCGCCCGCATGGGGATGTAGCCGTCGCGCGCGGCAAAGTGAACGGTCTTAGCCCACTTTGCCGCCGCCTCTTTTAAGAGCCAATCGGTCACGGCGTAAAGGTAGGGCCCGAGCGCAAAATAACCGATGCGGTAAGGGTCGGCGTTGAAGTCCGAATCTTTGTTGACGTCCGCGAAGGGATCGTCGAACAGTTTATTCGCCGCAAGCGCCATCGCGCACCGCCAGCCCGGCCAAGTGCGGGCAGACATCATGTCGACCGCGCCGCTCGTTTTGGCAAAACCTTGCAAGGCGCCGCCGCCGTACAGGTCGGGCACGTTGTTTTCCAGCATGTCGGTGCATTTGGGCAGCCAAGCCGCGTCCCACCCCGCCTTTTTCGCCTGCGTCACGTCGCTTTCAAAGTTGTCGCCGATGTGCAGGATGCTCCCGCCGGGCAAAGCCAGCTCCTTTTGAACGTATTTATACAGGTTTCCCGACCATTTCCCCGTTTTGCGCTCGGACGAAACGTAGACCTCGTCCGGTTCGTAGCCGCAGTTTTGCAAGATCTCTTTCACCGCCTGCTCGGGCAGATACATGTCGGAGACGGCGACGACCTTTTTGCCGAGGTATTTTGCGAGGGAGTACAGTTCTTTTGCCGTTTTTCTCGCGTAGCAGAAGCGCTTTTCCGCCTGCAGTTCCAGCGCTTTCATCTTTTCGGCGAGCGCCGCGCCCAGCCCGTATTCTTCGGCGAGGCAGGCATAAATATCGTCTAAAGTGATATCCTCTTCGCCGCTGCGGGCGGCGGAAAGATCTTTTCTGCACCGTTTTTCCGCATCCGTCCGCAGCTGTGAAAAATCGACGTACGCGTTGCTTTCGGCGAGGCGGTTGAAATCGTCGGACAGATAGCGGAACAGGTCGATCGGGTAATAAAAGGGGCGAAGAACAAGCGTGTCGAACACGTCAAAACTGACGGCCTGCACGGCGGGCGACAGGATCTTTTGTTTGATCTCTTCCAGCCGGAAAAAGGCGCTCTGCGGGACGGAGGTGTCGATGGAGTGGAAATAGGTCTTGCGCGGCCGCGCAAGCACGGCGGGGGTGTCCGTCTGCAAATACCGAGAGACGGCCGCGAGGCGATAGCTTTTTCCGAAATGCGCATACGCGTCGTAATACATGGCGGCGTAGGCGTCCTTCCAGGCATAAAAGTCGTCGGCGTATTTTTCGAACAAGCCGAATTTTTCCAGCTGGCCGCGCATGAGCTCGAAAGACGCCGCCACGTCCGACAGCTTCTTTTCAAAACTCTCCCTGTCCGGGGAGACGGCGGTGCTCGCCTCTTTGTGCCGGAAATACAGATAGTGCGCTCCGCGCGTGACGTTGCATACTTTTTTCGCGCGGATCCAAAGGGCGGAAGAAAACGCCTGATCTTCGCACATCACAAAGTGCGGGTGCGCCGCGTCGAACGCTTTCAAATCGGGCAGGGCGTCCATCCAAAGCCTGCGCGTATACAGCTTGTTGCAGATCGTCCACCACGAGTAACAGGAGCCGCGCTGGCGCATAAAAGGGGCGATCGGGTCGTCGAGCAAAAATTCCTGCCGCATCGGGTCTAAGTTTTTATAGCAGTAGCGCTCTCCCTCGATGTCTTCCAGCAGGCTGCCCGCACAGATGTCCGCCCCCTCTTTTTTTATTTTTTCGTGCAAAAGCCGCAGCCAGTCGCAGGTGATCTTGTCGTCCGCGTCCACGAAGGCGATGTGATCGCCCGTGCTCGCCTCCACGCCCGTGATGCGGGCGGAAAAGAGGCCGCGGTTTTTGTCGTGCCGTACGACCCGCAGGGCGTCGCACGCCTTTTCCAGTTCTTGCAGGGCGGCGGCGGTGCCGTCCGTCGAGCCGTCGTCCACGGCGATGATCTCGACGTCCTTGTAACTCTGCCGGCAGATGCTTTCGACGCAGCCGCGGATAAATTTATCGACGTTATAAGCGGGGATGATGACGGAAATGATGTCCAAAACGGTTTCCTCTGCGTTTCTTTTGCTCGTGCGGGAGGTTTTTCCCTCGCGGCGACCCGAGTATATCATATTTGCGCGGGCATGTCAAGGCGTTGCAAAAGCGGCGTCTCTCTCTTTTTCGACGGAAATACAACCTTTTTGCGAGAATTGTTGACAAATTCTCCCGCAGCAGATATAATAATAAAGAAAGTTCCCGCCTTCGCAGCGGAAAAGATACGGAGAACGGATATGCAGAAGATCAACTTTACCCTCAAAGGGCTGCGCGCAGACGAGATGCGCTTCGCGCTCACAAACGTGCGCCCGAGCAAAGACGGGCGGTTTGAGGTCAAGCCCGCCTTTTCGCGGCAGGTGCGCCGCGCCGTCGGCAACGAAAAACTCTTTTTCGTCTCCCTCGCCGTCAAGATCGAAAACACGGAAGGATCCCCCAAGCCCATCGAGCTTTCCGTCCGCCTGACGGGCGTGTTCGAAGCGGAAGTCTCGGGCGAGGAGGAGAGCAAGGCGTTCACCGTGCAGGCGACGGAGGTGCTCTATCCCTATCTGCGCGCGTCCGTCACCAACCTCACGACGGCGGCGTACGCGGCACCGCTGGTGCTGCCCGTCGTCAACGGGGGGATCTTCCCCGAGGACAGGGAGCCCTCGCCCGAAGAGGACGGCTATACGAGCTGAGCGCGGGGAAGGAAGGCGTGATGAACAGAGAAGAGATCAAACAGCTTCTTCCCCACCGCGAACCGATGCTCCTTTTGGACGAGGTGAACGTGGAAGGGGAAAAGGCGGTCGGCAAATATACCGTCCGCGGGGACGAATTTTTCTTGCAGGGGCATTTCCCCGGCAACCCCATCGTGCCCGGCGTCATCCATTGCGAAATGATCGCCCAGACGGCGGTCGCGCTGCTGCCCGACAGCAAGGGCAAGACCCCGCTGTATACGGGGCTGAACAATGTCAAATTCAAAAATCCGCTTTTGCCGGGAGACACGGCGGTGATGACCGTCGAACTGACTGCGCGCAGGGGCATTTTCTGTTTTGCCAAGGGCAGGCTCGAAGCGAACGGAAAGCTCTGTACGAGCGCGGAGTTTTCCTTTGCGTTGCTCCCCCCGCGGGCATAGCGGAAGCAAAAGGCAAGATCTTGCGCCCGCATGCACGGCGGGCGCCCTTTTTTTGCGTCCGCCTGCCCGAAATTGCATGGTTTTTTTATAGAAAGCTTGACTTGACGGGGCAAATCTCTTATAATTTAAGAAAGGGGAACGCGCGTCGGGCGCGCTCCGCCGCCGCCGTACGGGGCGGCCTTGAGGCTGGTTTATGTCATTTTATATCGCGGGGACGGGCAGCGCCCTTCCTCAAAAGCAAGTCACCAACGACGACCTCGCCGCGTTTTTGGATACCTCGGACGAGTGGATCCGCACCCGCACGGGCATCCGCAGCCGCCACGTTTTGACGGACGAACGGCTGGACGACCTGGCGATCGTTTCCGCCAAGGCGGCGCTCGCGGAGGCGGGCGTATCCGGCGACGGGCTCGACCTCATCCTCTGCGCGACCATGCGCGGGGATACCTATACTCCCTCTCTCGCCTGTATCGTGGCGGAGGCGGTGGGCGCGACGGCGCCCGCCTTCGACCTGAACGCGGCGTGCGTGGGCGTCCTGTACGCGATGGAGATCGCCGACGCCTTCATCTCTTCGGGCAAGGCAAAGACCGTCCTCATCGTCTCGGCGGAGGCGATGAGCAAGCTCCTCGATTGGACGGACAGGGCAAGCTGCGTCCTCTTCGGGGACGGCGCGGGCGCGATGGTCGTGCGCGCGGGCGAAGGCAGGCTTTCGGGCGTGCTTTCCACCGCTCCCGATTCGCAGGTCATCCGCATGCCCAATTTTGAAGGCCTCAACAGCCCTTACAACAAGATCGCGCAGGAAAAGCCTGCCCTGCACATGGACGGGGGCGAAGTGTATAAATTCGCGGTCAACGCGATGGGCAGGAACATCGAGGAAGCGTGCGCGCGCGCGGGGCTGACGCCCGCGGATATCGACTGGTATCTTCCGCATCAGGCGAACCTGCGCATCATCGACGCCAGCCTGAGAAAGTTCAAGATCGACAAGAGCAAAGTATTGACCAACATCGAACACTGCGGCAACATGAGCGCTACGTCGGTGATGGTATTGCTCGACCAATTTGCCCGAAAGGGCACGTTTAAAACGGGAGACAAGCTGCTGCTGGTCGCGTTCGGAGCGGGACTGACGAGCGGCGCCGTCATCATAAAATGGAATAAAGAATAAAAAGGAGCAAGAACATGGAAACTTTGGAAAAACTGAAAGAGATCCTCAGCGAGTGCAAGGGGGAAGACCTCGACATCACGCCCGAAACGACGTTTGACGAGCTGGAGTTCGATTCCCTCGACAAGGTGGACATCGTCATGCAGATCGAGGAGGCGTACGATATTTCCCTCGGCGACAACATGCAGCTTTCCACCGTCGGCGAACTCATCGCCAAGATCGACGAGGCGGTCGCAAACAAGTAAGGCAAAGCGATGCGTACAAAACTGACCGAACTTCTCGGTATTCGGTATCCGATCATTCAGGGAGGCATGGCGTGGATCGCCGATGCCTCTTTGGCGAGCGCCGTTTCCAATGCGGGGGGGCTCGGCATCATCTCCGCGATGAACGCGAACGCCGATTGGGTGCGCGAAGAGATCAAAAAATGCAGGCGGATGACGGATAAGCCGTTCGGCGTCAACATCATGCTGATGAGCCCTCACGTCGAGGAGGTCGCCGCGATGGTCGCCGAAGAAAAGGTGCCCGTCGTCACGACGGGCGCGGGCAACCCTTCCCGCTTTGTCGGAAAGTGGAAGGAGGCGGGCATCGTCATCCTGCCCGTCGTCGCAAGCTGTGCGCTCGCCAAAATGGTGGAGCGCGCGGGCGTGGACGCAGTCATCGCCGAAGGCGGCGAAAGCGGCGGGCACGTCGGCGACCTCACCACGATGGCGCTCGTGCCGCAGGTGGTGGACAGCGTAAAGCTCCCCGTCGTCGCGGCGGGCGGCATCGGGGACGGCAGGGGCATGGTGGCGGCGTTCGCGCTGGGCGCCTGCGGCGTGCAGATGGGCACGCGTTTCCTCGTCGCCGACGAGTGCACCGTCTCGGAAGAGTATAAAAAGAAGGTGCTGGCGGCCAAGGATATTTCCACGATGGTCACGGGCAGGCGGCTCGGCCATCCCGTCCGCGCCATTAAAAATTCGTATATGAACGCCTACGCCAAGCTGGAGGCAAATTCCGAGATCCCCGACGAACAGCTGGAACAGTTCGGCGTCGGATCTCTGCGCAAAGCGGCAAAAGAGGGCAATGCGGACGAAGGGTGCTTCCTCGCCGGGCAGATCGCGGGCATGGTCAACAGGCGCCAGAGCGCCAAGGAGATCGTGGACGAGATCATGGCGCAGGCGGAAAAGATGATGGAGGGGGTCAAATGGGACGTATAGCCTTCCTCTTTGCCGGCCAGGGCGCGCAGGTGCCCGGCATGGCGGCGGACGTACGGGATCTCCCCAAAGTCGGACGGCTGTTTTCCCTCGCCGAGGACATCCGCCCCGGCATCGTGGAAAAGATGCTCTCCGGTACGCAGGAAGAGCTGAACAGGACGCTGCTCACCCAGCCGACGATGTTTTTGGCAGACCTCGCCTACGCCTATGCGCGGGAAGAAGCGTCGGGCACGCCGGACTGCGCGCTCGGCTTTTCCGTCGGGGAGGTGCCCGCTCTCTGTTTTGCGGGGGCGCTCTCCGAGGAGGACGCCTTCCGCGCCATCCTTCGGCGCGCGGAACTGATGGAAGCGTATACCGGCCGGGTCAAAGGCTGCATGATCGCCGTCGTCAAGCTGCCGCGCGAAAGGGTGGAAGCGCTCTGCGACGGGACAGATACGCACCCCGCCAATTATAACGGCGCCCTGCAGACGGTCGTCGCCTGCAAGGCGGAAGCGGAAGAGGCGTTCTGCGCCAAGGTCAGGGAGGCGGGCGGACGGGCGATGAAGCTGCGCGTTTCCGGCATGTTCCACTGCCCCGAACTTGCGCCCGAGGCGGAAGAATTTGAAAAGTTTTTGCGCTCCCTTGCATGGCGGGCGCCCCGCATGGACGTATATGCCAACCTGACGGCGGCTCCTTATGCGGGCGACTTTGCCGCGACGCTCGCAAGGCAGATGTGCTCGCCCGTGCGCTTTACCGACAGTATCGCCGCGATGAAGGCGTGCGGCACGGAAGAATTTATCGAGGTCGGGCCGGGCAAGGTGCTGACGGGGCTCGTTCAGCGCGGCTGAAAGAGGTTTTTATCATGGCAGAAAAGAGGGTCGCCCTCATCACGGGGGCGGGCAGGGGGATCGGCGCGGCCATCGCGCTCACCCTCGCCAAAGAAAATACGGACATCGCCGTCGTCGACTACGCCGACGAAAGCGCCGCGGCGGAAACGCTGGCGGCCCTGCGGGAAGCGGGCGCGGCAGCCCGCTATTACCGGTGCGACGTGTCCGACTTCGCTGCGGCCAAAGAGGTCGTCGACGCGATCGCCAAGGATTTCGGCAAGATCGATATCCTCGTCAACAACGCGGGCATCACCGCGGATAAACTGATCTTGCGCATGGAGGAAGAGGACTGGGACAAGGTGCTGGCCGTCAACCTCAAAGGGTGCTTCAACATGATCAAACATGTCACCCCGTACATGATGCGCAAGCGCTGCGGCAGGATCGTTTCCGTCAGTTCGGTCGTGGGGCTGATGGGCAACGCGGGGCAGGCGAATTACGCCGCTTCCAAGGCGGGCATCGTCGGGCTGACCAAGACGGTCGCCAAAGAATTCGGCCCGCGCAACATCACGGCGAACGCGGTCGCGCCCGGCTTTATCAAGACGGCGATGACCGAAGCGCTGTCCGAAGAGCAAAAGAAGGCGATGTATAAACTCATCCCGCTCGGCTGCCTCGGAGAAACGCAAGATATTGCCAATGCGGTAAAATTTCTCGTCTCCGACGACGCGCGCTATATCACGGGCGTCGTCTTGAAAGTGGACGGGGGCATGTATATTTAAAGAACTTCACGCGTTTTTCGGCGGGCGGCAAGCCCGCGGAACGTCGCAATCGCAGGGGCTGCCCGCGCGGGCTCCCCTTCGGTCACGGCATTTTGTTTTGGACGGCAAAGCAAAGTGCCCGCACCGGGAGGAATCGTATGAATCGAGTCGTGATCACGGGCCTCGGGGCGGTCTCGCCCCTCGGCAACGACGTAAAGACAACATGGGAGAACATGAAAAAGGGCGTCAACGGCATCGGAGAGGTGACCAAGTTTGACGCGTCCGAGTATAAGTGCCGCCTTGCGGGCGAGGTGCGCGGCTTTGACCCGACCCTCTATCTTCCGAAAGGGGAGATCCGCAAGACAGACCTGTATACGCAATACGCCGTCGCCGCGGCGGCGCAGGCGTACGAGGACGGGGGGCTGACGGCGGAAAGCGTCGCGCCCGACCGCTTCGGCGTATATATCGGCTCGGGGATCGGCGGCATCCAGACCCTCGTTTCCGAGCACTCCAAATTTATCGAAAAGGGCCCCGGCAGGGTCTCGCCCTTTTTCGTTCCGATGATGATCGCAAACATGGCGTCCGGCACGGTCGCCATCCGCTATAATGCGCAGGGCCCGAATATCGGCATCGTCACCGCCTGCGCCACCTCTACGAACAGCATCGGCGAGGCGTACCGCGCCATCAAGCACGGCTATGCGGACGTCATGCTGGCGGGCGGCAGCGAGGCGGCGGTCACGCCCCTCTGTTTTGCCGGCTTTATCAGCTGTCAGGCGCTTTCGCCCGCGGAGGACAAAGACCGCGCCTCCATCCCCTTCGACAAGGAGCGGGGCGGCTTCGTGATGGGGGAAGGCGGCGCCGTCCTCCTGCTCGAAGAATACGGGCACGCTAAGGCGCGCGACGCAAAGATCTATGCGGAAGTGGTCGGCTACGGATGCACGAACGACGCCTATCATATGACCGCGCCCAATCCGGAGGCGGTCGCCTCTTCCCGCGCCATCGAACTGGCGGCGGCGGAGGGGGGCGTCGTCGCGGACGGACGCCTTTATATCAATGCGCACGGCACGGGCACGCCGCTCAACGACAAGACGGAGACGTGCGCCGTCAAGCGCGCTTTCGGGCAGGACGCCTATAAGCTGCACATCTCTTCGACCAAGTCGATGACGGGGCATATGCTGGGGGCGGCGGGCGGCATCGAGGCGATCGCCTCCGTGCTGGCGCTCGGCGAAGGGGTCATCCCGCCCACCATCAATTACAGGGTCAAGGACGAGGACTGCGACCTCGACGTTACTCCCAACGAAGCGGTCGGGGCAGACCTCGCTTTCGCCCTGTCCGTCTCGCTCGGGTTTGGCGGGCACAACGGCTGCCTCGCCTTCAAAAAGATATAAAAGGGAAAAGCGCCGTCCGACAGAGGAGGGCGCGCGCTCTTTTGCACGGAGACAGAGATCATGGATAAGAAAAAACTGACGGAGATCATCGAGATCTTCAAGGAGAGCGGGCTGGGCAGGCTGGAATGGAGCGAGACGAGCGCGGACAAGTCCTTCACCGTCAAACTGGAAAAAAACGCGGCCGCCGCGGGGGCTGCCCCCGCGGCGGTGCTGCCCGTGCCGCCGCAGGCGGGCGGGCAGCCGGCGCCCGAGGACATCAAAGACTACAATAAATACCGCGACATCAAGTCGCCGATGGTGGGCATCTTTTACGCATCCCCCTCGCCCGAAGCCGAGCCCTTCGTCAAAGTGGGGCAAAAGGTCAAAAAGGGGGATACCCTCTGCATCATCGAGGCGATGAAGCTGATGAACGACGTCGTCGCCGAAGAGGACGGAGAGATCGTCGAGGTGTGCGCGGAAAACGGCACCCTCGTCGAGTTCGGGCAGGTGCTCTTCAAGATCTTTTAAGGGGCGAAGGAGATGTTCAGTAAGATCCTGATCGCAAACCGCGGCGAGATCGCCGTGCGCATCATCCGCGCCTGCAACGAAATGGGCATCCGTACCGTCGCCGTGTATTCGGAGGCGGACGCGGAGGCGCTGCACGTCAGCCTGGCGGACGAAAGTTATTGCATCGGCCCCGCCCTTCTCAAGGACAGCTACCTCAACATGACGGCGATCATCGACGTCGCCATCGCGACCGGCTGCCAGGCGATCCATCCCGGCTACGGGCTGTTGAGCGAAAATCCGCGCTTTGCGCAGCTGTGCGAAAAGTGCGGCATCAAATTTATCGGGCCGCATTGGTCGGTCATCGCCAAGATGGGGGACAAAGACGAAGCGCGCCGCACCATGAAGGGCGCGGGCGTGCCCGTCGTGCCCGGGCTGGACGAGATCGGCGACATCGCCGAGGCGAAGGCGTTCGCCGCCGCGATCGGGTATCCCGTCATCGTCAAGGCGAGCGCGGGCGGCGGCGGCAAGGGCATCCGCATCGTGCGGAAGGAAGAGGATTTTGAAAACGCGGTGCGCGCCGCTTCGGCGGAGGCGCAGAGCGCTTTCGGCAACGGAAAATGCTATCTCGAAAAGTATTTGACGGACGTCAAGCATGTGGAGATGCAGATCGTTGCCGACGAGGCGGGCAACGTCGTCTGTTTGGGCGAGCGCGACTGCTCCATGCAGCGGCGCAACCAAAAGCTCATCGAAGAGAGCCCCTGCGTCCTCCTGACGCCGGAGGTGCGCAAGGAGATGGCGGACGCGGCGGTGCTTGCCGCCAGGACGGTGGGGTATACCAACCTCGGCACCGTCGAATTTCTTTTGGACAAAGATAAAAAGTTCTATTTCATGGAGATGAACACCCGTCTGCAGGTCGAGCATCCCGTCACCGAATACGTCACGGGCATCGACGTCGTCAAATGGCAGATCCGCATCGCGGCGGGCATCGAGTTCATTTATAAGCAGGAAGATATCCGCCTGCGCGGCTGCGCCATCGAATGCCGCATCAATTCGGAGGACGCGCGCATGAATTTCCGGCCCAGCTGCGGCAGGATCTCCCTCCTGCATATCCCGGGCGGGCCGTGGGTGCGCTTCGATACGGCGATCTATCAGGATTACACGATCCCGCCCTATTACGACAGCATGATCGGCAAGCTGATCGTGTACGCGCGGGACAGGACGGAAGCCATCCGCAAGATGCAGGCGGCGCTGGCAGAGCTGGTCATCGAGGGAGTGCAGACAAACGCGGAGCTGTCCAGCGATATCCTCGCCAGTGACGCGTTCAAGAACGGCAGCTACTGCACCAATTTTTTGGACGCTTTTTTGAAAGAGTACGTTAAATGACCGCACCGCCGCGGGGCGGCGCGCGTAGGACAGGGGTGATACGCTTTTGAAATTCGATTTTAAGAAATTTTTCTTCCGCAAGCCGAAAAACGAACTGGAAGGCTCGGAAAATCAGGCGCCCGCCGCCGAGGGGCCGCCGCAGGAGGCGGCGATCCCCGAAAAACTCGCCGAAAAGTGCGAAGGCTGCGGGCAGATCGTCCTCGCGGACGAGGTGGCAGCCAACTTCGGCGTCTGTCCCAAGTGCGGGCACTGCCGCAAGATCGATGCGCGCGCGCGCATCCGGCTTTGCTTCGATTCGTTTGAGGAGCTGTTCGCCGAGGAGGCGTCCGGCAACGTGCTCGACTTCCCCGGATACAGCGAAAAACTCGCTTCCTTGCGAGAAAAGACGGGGGAAACGGACGCCGTCGTCACGGGCACGGGCGTCTGCGGCGGCATCGAAGCTGCCGTCTTTTCCATGGAATACCGCTTTATGATGGGCAGCATGGGGCACGCCGTGGGCGAAAAGATCGCCAAACTTTTCGAATATGCCACCGAAAAGGGGCTGCCCGTGGTCGGATTCGTGCTCAGCGGCGGAGCGCGCATGCAGGAGGGCATCATCTCCCTCATGCAGATGGCAAAGACGTCCGCCGCCGTCGCCAAACACGGCGAGGCGGGGCTGTTGTATATTTCCGTGCTCACCGACCCCACGACGGGCGGCGTTTCGGCGTCGTTCGCCTTCGAGGCAGACATCATCATGGCGGAAAAGGGGGCGCTCATCGGCTTTGCGGGGCCGCGCGTCATCGAACAGACCATCCGCCAGAAGCTGCCGGAAGGGTTCCAGCGGGCGGAATTCCTCGAAGAAAAGGGCTTTGCCGACCTCATCGTCGAGCGCAAAGAGATGAAGGAAAAGCTCTGCGCCCTTTTGCGGCTGCACTGCGGGGAGGCGATCGCATGAACGCATATGACATCGTGCTGAAAAGCAGGGAAAAGGGCAGGCCCACCGCGCTCACCTATATCTCCCGCATCGTCGACGGCTTTATCGAACTGCACGGAGACAGGCGCTTTGCCGACGACTGCGCGGTCGTGGGCGGCGTCGGCGCCGTGGAAGGGATGCCCGTCACCGTCATCGGCATCGAAAAAGGGGAAGACACCAACGACAAGATCGCCCATCATTTCGGCTGCGCCCATCCCGAAGGGTACCGCAAGGCGGTGCGGCTGATGAAGCAGGCGGAAAAATTTCATCGCCCCGTGCTCTGTTTTGTGGACACGTCGGGCGCATATTGCGGCATCGGCGCAGAGGAGCGCGGGCAGAGCGAGGCGATCGCCATGAGCATTTTGGAGATGCTCCGCTTAAAGACGCCCACCCTCTCGCTCATCATCGGCGAGGGCGGCTCGGGCGGGGCGCTCGGGCTTTCCGCCGCGGACGAAGTATGGATCACCGAGACATCCACCTATTCCGTGATCTCCCCCGAAGGCTGCGCCTCCATCCTCTGGAAGGACAGCTCGCGCGTGGCGGAAGCGTCCGAATGCCTGAAAATGACGGCGAACGACCTCGCCGCCTTGGGCGCGGTGGAGCGCGTGATCCCCGAGGACGGCTTTTCGGACGCGTTTTTCGAGGGGCTGAAGGCGGATATCGCCGCGGCGTTCGGCAAGCTGAAAGGGCTCCCCGTACAGACGTTGGTGGAAAACAGATACCGCCGTTACCGCAAATTTTAGAAGAGACCAAAGGAGAAAAAAGATGATCGCGATCGTGACCGACTCTTCCGTCGGATATTCTGCGGCGGAGATCGCAGACAGGGGCATCGTCAGCGTCGTGCCGCTCAATTACAGCATCGGCGGGAAAAATTTCGAGGAGCAGGCGGCGGATAAGAACGGCGCCTTTCTCCCCTCTATGCGCGGCGTGCCCTGCAAGACGGCGCAGCCCGCCCTCGACCATTTTTTGCAGGCGTTTTCTTCCCTCACGGCGAAGGGCTGCGAGGTCATTTGCATCGTTTTGAGCTCCTCCCTTTCGGGGACGTATTCCTCGGCAAAGTTTGCGGCGGCGCAGACGGGGGGCAGGATCGCCGTCATCGATTCGCGCACCATCGGCGCGGGGATGCATCTTTTGGTGGACGAGGCGGTCAACCTCGTCAAAGCGGGCGTCCCGTTCGAGCGCGCCGTGGAGATGCTCGAGGCGCTGAAAAACAAGATCGGCATCGTCTTTACGGTGGAGACGCTGGATAATCTCGTCGCGGGCGGCAGGCTGAACACGACAAAGGCAAAGGCGACCCTCAACAACCGCCCCGTGTTTGACCTGCATGCCAAGATCTTTTTCAAGAGCAACGCGCGCGGCGCGCGCGAGCGGCTGGAAGAGATGCTCGCCGAGATCCCTGCCAACGCGCGGCGCATGTTCGTCTGCCGCTGCGGAGAGGGGACGGACGTGACCGCGCTGACGGAACTTTTGAAGGCGCACCATCCCAATGTGTACATCCACCAGCGGGTGCTCGGGCCCGTCCTCAGCATCCATGTGGGGGAGGGCGCGTTCGGCGTCGCCTATGTGATAAAAAATTAGCGGCGGGGCGCGGCACGCGCGCCCCGTCCGAACGGGACGATATTGAAAAAGAGGGGAGGCTCGCGCAACTTGCGCGAGCCTCCCCTCTCCGTGCAGACGGTATCTTGCTCTTCCCGCCGGGCGGAAAGGCTCATTCTCCCTTGAGGGCGGCGGTCACGTCTGCCGTAATGGCGGCAAGCTGCTCCGCGTCGGGCTTGTAAGAAAGTTTGATCGCCGGCAGCAGCGGTTCGCATTTGGGGCTTTTGAGCGCTTCGAACACCTGGTCGGGGGACTGCCCGCCCCAGCCGTACGAGCCGAAAGCGATAAACTTTTTCTTGTTGCCGTTCAATCCCTTAAAATAGGTGAGGAAGGAGGCGACGGAGGGCATCATGTTGTTGTTGAGGGTGGGGGAGCCGACGGCGATATACTTCGCCGTCATCGCGTCCGCGACGATGTCCGAATTGTGGCAGAAGTGCAGGTCGTACAGGCGGGGCTTCAGGCCGCAGGCGAGGAAAGCCTCTTCGACGGCGTGCGCCATCGCCTCGGTGGAGTGCCACATCGTGTCGTATACGACGATCGCCGTATCGTCGTATGTGCCCGCCGCCCACGATCTGTAGAGCGAGAGGATCTCGGGGATGTGTTCCGTCCAGCAGACGCCGTGGCTGGGCAGGATCTTGTCGATGGCGAGACCTTCGAGGGCGGAGAGCGCCTTGCCCGTCTGCATCCCGTACGGCTGCACGATGTTCGCGTAATATTTGCGCGCCTGGATGTACGCTTCGGGCAGGTCGCATTCGCTGTCGAGGCGCTCGTCCGAGGCGTAATGTTGGCCGAAGGCGTCGTTGGAAAAGAGGATGTTGCCGGGCGTCATCAGCGTGACCATGTTGTCCGGCCAATGCACCATCGGCGTGGGCACAAAAGTCAGCGTGCGTTTGCCGATGGACAGGGTCTCTCCCGCCTTCACCCCGATGTAACCGAGGTCGCCGTAATAGGCGGCAAGGTCTTTGACGCCCGCGCCCGCCGCGGCGTAGATCTTCGCGTTTGCGGCGATGCCTTTGATGAAGGGCAGGGCGCCGCTGTGGTCGGGCTCGGCGTGGTTGGAGACGATGACGTCGATCTTGGCGGGATCGATGACGGAGGCGATGCGCGAAAGCATCTCTTCTTTGAACGGTTCTTTGACGGTGTCGATGAGCGTCACCTTTTCGTCGAGGACGAGATAGGCGTTGTACGAAGAGCCCTTTTCCGTCTCATAGCCGTGAAAATTGCGTAAATTCCAGTCGATGGCGCCTACCCAATAGACGCCCTCTGCGATGCGGGTTGCTTTCATGGATTGCGTTTCTCCTTGTGCGGGGGTGCCGCGGTTGCTTATTTTTATCCTATTATACAACGAAAGGGCGCGCCGCGCAAGGGATTTTTGCGCCCCGCGGGGAAAAGGTGCCCTTTTCGGCGGGGTATTCTTCTTTATTGCGCACAAAAGCAAGAAAATCGGCTTTTTCCGTCAAAAACGATTGACAAGGCAAAAAGTTTATGATAGACTCTAAGAACACACCGCCCGAGGGTGTGATTTTTTTGCACGGAGTTTTTAGGAAAATGGCTGCCATAAACAGAACCAAGATCACATTCGAATGCACCGAATGCAAACACAGAAACTACGACAATATGAAAAATAAAAAGAACGACCCGGAGAGACTGCAGCTTAAAAAGTATTGTCCTTTCTGCAAAAAGCATACCGTCCATAAGGAATCCAAATAAGGATCCTGCGGCAGCACGTATTTTGTAAGGAGACGATATGAAAGCGAAAACAGCAGCGAAAAAGCCCAATATTTTCGTGCGCATGGGCAGAAAGATCAAGGAAGTCTTTTCCGAACTGAAAAAGGTCACGTGGCCTTCGTTCGGCAAGGTCGTCAAATCGACGGGCGTGGTCATCACCGTCGTCGTGATCTTTCTCGTCGTATTCACCGCCATCAATTTCGGGCTCAGCTCCCTTCTCGAACTGATCACCGGCATCGGCGGCTGAGGGCAGGGGTATGGAAAATTCGCCCGAAAGCCAGGCAAAATGGTACGTCCTGCATACCTATTCCGGGTATGAAGCGATGGTCAAGGACAGCCTGGAACGTCTGATCGAAAACAACAACCTGCAGGACAGCATCTTCGACCTCAAGATCCCGATGGAACAGACCATCGAGGAGCGCAACGGCAAAAAGAAGGTCGTGGAAAGAAAGCTGCTTCCCTGCTATGTGTTCATCAAGATGATCTATTCCAACCAGGTGTGGTATCTCGTTACCAACACGAGGGGGGTCACTGGCTTTGTCGGCCCGCAGGGCAGGCCGCTCCCGCTCAAGGACGAAGAGGTCAGGAAGATGCAGCTCGAGACGGTGGTCATCGACGCCGATTTCGAGGTGGGCGACGACGTCAGCATCGACGCGGGCCCGCTCGCGGGCTTTGTCGGCAAGGTCAAAGAACTCAACGACTCCGCGCAGAAGGCGAAGGTCAACGTCGTCATGTTCGGCAGGAATACCGACGTCGAGGTGGAATACGTCCAGATCAGGAAGCTCAACCTGGCCGAAAAGCCGGAAAAGAGCGAACAATAACGCAGGAACAAGGGGCGACCCTTTTTTCTAATACGGTGGGAGAAGCGCAAATCTTTTCGGCGCTTTGTTAAAACCACCATCCGGAGGAGAACTTATGGCTAAAAAAATCACCGCGGTCGTCAAGCTGCAGCTGCCCGCAGGTAAAGCCACGCCCGGCCCGCCCGTCGGTTCGACGCTCGGCCCGCACGGCATCAACATTCCCGGCTTTACCAAGGAATTCAACGCAAAGACCGCCGACCAGGCGGGGTTGATCATCCCCGTGGTCATCACCATTTATCAGGACAGGTCTTTTACCTTTATCCTCAAAACGCCGCCCGCACCCGTGCTGATCAAAAAGGCATGCAAGATCGAAAGCGGCAGCGCCCGTCCCAACCGCGACAAGGTCGCCAAGCTGACCGCGGCGCAGGTAGAGGAGATCGCCAAGCTGAAGATGCCCGACCTCAACGCCGCTTCCCTCGAAGCCGCCATGAGCATGATCCGCGGCACCGCGCGCAGCATGGGCGTCACCGTCGAAGAATGACCGAAAGGAGAAAGTGGGAGAGTTTGTCTCGCATGTACCACAAGGAGGTAAAATAGAATGAAATACGGGAAAAAATATGCCGACAGCCTGAAGGCATACGACCGTTCCAAAGCATACGACGTGGATGAGGCGATGGGCCTCGCCGTCGAAACCGCAAAGGCAAAATTCGACGAAACGATCGAATTGCACGTGCGCCTCGGCGTCGATCCCCGTCAGGCGGATCAGCAAGTCCGCGGCGTGCTCGTCCTTCCCAACGGCACGGGCAAGACCAAAAAGGTGCTCGTCATCGCCAAGGGCGAAAAGGCGGACATCGCGCAGCAGGCTGGGGCGGACTTCGTCGGCGCGGAAGAGATGATCGCCAAGATCCAGGGCGAAAACTGGTTCGGCTTCGACGTGGTCATCACCACGCCCGACATGATGGGCGTCGTCGGCCGCATCGGTAAAGTGCTCGGCCCGAAGGGTCTCATGCCGAACCCGAAATCGGGCACCGTCACCCCCGACGTCGCCAAGGCGATCGCCGAGGTCAAGGCAGGTAAGGTGGAGTACCGTCTGGACAAGACGGCGATCATCCACTGCCCGATCGGCAAAAAGAGTTTCGGCAAGGAAAAACTGGCGGAAAACTTCAACGCGCTGATGGATGCGATCGTCAAGGCGAAGCCCGCCGCGGCGAAAGGCCAGTACATCAAGAGCGTCGCCGTTTCCAGCACGATGGGCCCCGGCATCAAGATCAATTACAACAGGGCGTAAAAACGGTTGACAGATCCGGGCGTTCTCGGTATAATATTCACGCACTGAAAATTGCATAGAAAAGTTCCGATACCGCAGAAAGCAGGCACCGCAAGGTTTAATGGAAACGCCCGCCGAGGTCGTAAGAGCAGCCGTTTGCCGCACTATGGCACAACGAGCCCTTATATCCGCGCGGTATAAGGGCTCTTCGTTTGTAAGATCGCGGAGATCCCGCCCGTCCGGAGCGGTTTCCGCGTGCTCAAATTTTTACAAGGAGGTAATCCATGTCTGCCAATCTGGAAGCGAAAAAACAAGTCGTCGAAGAGATCAAGCAGAAGATCCAAAACAGCAAGTCCGTCGTCTTCGTCGATTATAAGGGGCTTACCGTGGCGGAAGTTTCCGACCTGCGCAACAAGTTCAGGGCTGCGGGCGTCGAGTACAAGGTGTATAAAAACACCCTGCTGCGCAAAGCCTTCAACGAACTGGGCGTAGACGCGTTCGACGGCGACCTCAACGGCCCGACGGCGACCGCGTTCAGCCCCGACGAGACGGCTGCGGCAAAGATCTTCGCGGACGCGATCAAAGCTATGCCGGAAAAGATCGTCCCGAAGAGCGCGTACGTCGACAACGCATATGTAGACGCAAACGGCATCAAGGCGCTCGCCAGCATGCCGTCGAAGGAAGAACTCATCGCAAAGATGCTCGGCTCCATGCAGGCGCCCATCGCGAATTTCGCGGGCGTTCTCTCCGCGATGCTTCGCGGCGTGGTGATCGCGCTCAACGCGATCGCGGAAAAGAAGGCGCAGTAACGCCTCTCTTCCTGCGGAAGCAAGCGGCATTGCCGCCGCCCGTCCGCCGCGGCGTAAAAGAAAGCGGAAAAAACCATCAAAAAATAAAAATCATTTCGGAGGAATCGAACAATGGCTGATATCGCTAAGTTTATCGAAGAGATCAAAGGTATGACGGTCGTCGAGCTCAACGAGCTCGTCAAGGCTTTGGAAGAGGAGTTCGGCGTCAGCGCCGCCGCTCCCGTTGCCGTGGCTGCCGCGCCCGCCGCGGGCGCCGCTGCGGAAGCAGTCGAGGAGAAGACGGAGTTCAACGTCAAACTCAAGGACATCGGCGCCAAGAAGATCGAGGTCATCAAGGCCGTCCGCGAGTTCACTTCCCTCGGCCTTGCCGAAGCGAAGAAGCTCGTCGAAGATCTCGGCATGATCAAGGAAGGCGTCAACAAGGAAGAGGCGGAAAAGATCGCCGCCCGCATGAAGGAAGCCGGCGCGGAAGTCACCATCGACTGATCTTCCGACGCAAAACACAAAGCGCACCCGCCGAGGGTGCGCTTTTGCTCTTTGCGGGCGCGGTTTTCGGCAAAGATCCCCAAAAACGGGCGAAAAAATAAAAAATAATACCGATTTTCGGTTGACATCCCTTGCGCGATATGGTATGATATTAAGGCTGTGTAATAGGGATGAGGTATAAAGTTACTTCAATCGCACGGGCTGCGAGGATAAATACAGCACAATCGCGCCCTTTGCGAAGATAATTTATACCGACAAATGTGGGGGCACGACCCCAGCGACTAACCGGAGTACAGCCATTCAATAGTTCATATCGAATGGCGTTTATTTTTCTGCGACACTCCGACACACACGGCTACGTTGACAGAAAGTTAGTATAAAAAACGGAGGAATTCAACACAATGGCAGGACAGAAAATCAGGATCAAACTCGCCGCGTACGACCACGAACTCGTAGACCTTGCGGCGCAGCGCATCGTGGACGCGATGGTCAAATCGGGCGCAAAGGTCAGCGGCCCCATCCCGCTGCCGACGGAAAAGGAGATCGTCACCATTCTCCGCTCCCCCCATAAAGATAAGGACAGCCGCGAACAGTTCGAGATCCGCACGCACAAGAGGATCATCGACATTTACAGCGCCAACGCCAAACTTTTGGAAAGCGTGCACCTGCCCGCGGGCGTGGATATCAAGGTCAAATTATAATTTCCGACAAGAAATACTTTGCAAGGGCAAGGTATTCGAAAAAAATATAGAAGGAGTGAACTTTATCAATGAATAAAGCAATCATCGGCCGCAAAGTCGGCATGACGCAGATCTTTACTCCGGAAGGGAAGGTCATTCCCGTAACGGTAGTCGAAGCGGGCCCCTGCCCGGTCGTTCAGATCAAGACGGTGGAAAAGGACGGCTATGCCGCGCTCAAGCTCGGGTTTGACGAGACGAGCGAGAAAAAGCTCAACAAGCCCGAACTCGGCCAGTTCAAAAAGGCGGGCGTCAAGCCGCAGAAAGTCCTCAAAGAATTCCGCCTCGACGACCTCTCTTCTTACGAAGTGGGCAAGGAGGTCACGGTCGAGATCTTCAAGGAAGGCGAAAAGGTGGACGTCGTCGGCACGTCCAAAGGCCACGGCTATTCGGGCGTCATCAAAAGATGGAACCAGCGCCGTCTGAAGGAAACGCACGGCGTCGGCCCCGTACACAGGGAAGTCGGTTCCATGGGCGCAAACTCCACGCCGAGCCGCGTCTTTAAGCAGAAGCACATGCCCGGCCAGTACGGCAACGAGCGCGTCACCATCCAAAACCTCGAGATCGTCAAAGTGGACGCGGCGAGGAACGCGCTGCTCATCAAGGGCGCGATCCCCGGAGCGAAGGGGAGCGTGGTCGCCCTCAGCGACAGCGTCAAAGCGAAATAAGGAGAGAAGAAGATATGCCCAGCGTAAAAGTATATAAAATGGACGGCTCGGTTGCAGGCGAAATGCAGCTTTCCGACAAGATCTTCAACGCGGAATATAACGAGCCTTTGATTCATCAGGCGATCGTTACGCGCCTTGCCAACGACAGGCAGGGGACGAAGAGCACCCTCACCCGCACGGAAGTGCGCGGCGGCGGCGCCAAGCCGTGGCGGCAGAAAGGTACGGGCCGCGCGCGTCAGGGCTCCATCCGCGCCCCGCAGTGGACGAAGGGCGGCGTCGTGTTCGCGCCCAAAAGCCGCGATTTCTCCAAAAAGATGAACGTGGAAGCCAAGCGCCAGGCGCTTTTCTCCGCGCTTTCCAAAAAGGTGGCGGACGGGGAGCTGCTCGTCGTGGACAAACTGGAAGTCAGCGCGCCCAAGACGAAGGAAATGGTCAAATTTCTCGACGCGCTCAAACTTGACAAACGCACTCTCGTGGTGATGGACAACGACGACGTCAACGTCATCCTCGCCGCGAGGAACATCCAAAAGCTGAGCACGATGCCCGTAGCCGAGATCAACACCTACGAAGTGGTCGCCAACGCGAAAGTCGTTCTGACCAAGGGCGCCGTGGAGAAAATACAGGAGGTCTACGGAGCATAATGAGAGCGGAAGACATCATCATCAAGCCCATCCTCACGGAAAAAGGTTACGACGGCATCGCCGAAAAAAAATACACCTTCAAAGTGGCGAAGAGCGCGAACAAGACGGAGATCAAGACGGCCGTCGAACAGCTTTTCGGGGTCAAAGTAGACAGCGTCAACACCAGCAACGTGCGCGGCAAGCTCAAAAGAATGGGCAGGAACGAGGGCCTCACTTCCTCTTATAAAAAAGCCGTCGTCCAGTTGAAAAAAGACAGCAAACCCATCGAATATTTCAATTCGCTGTCCTAATCGGAGATTGATCGGAGGAAGAAAGAAAAATGGCTATCAAGAGATATAAACCGACCTCTGCCGCGCGCCGCTTCATGACGGTGCACACCTATGAAGAGATCACCGAGACGAAGCCGGAGAGAAGCCTCGTCGAGGACATGCGCAAGAGCGGCGGCAGGAACAATCAGGGCAAGATCACCGTCCGTCACATCGGCGGCGGCAACAAACGGAAATACCGCATCATCGATTTTAAGCGCAACAAGGACGGCATCCCCGCCAAAGTCAAGAGCATCCAGTATGACCCCAACCGCAGCGCGAACATCGCCCTCCTGCAGTATGCGGACGGCGAAAAGAGGTACATCCTCGCGCCTGTCGGCCTGAACGCGGGGGATACGGTGGTCAGCGGCGCGGAAGCGGACATCAAGGCGGGCAACTGCCTCCCGTTCGAAAACATCCCCGTCGGCACGATCGTGCACAACATCGAACTGCAGCCCGGCAAGGGCGGGCAGATCGCGAGGGCTGCGGGCATTTCCGCGCAGCTGATGGCAAAGGAGGGCGCGTACGCGACCCTGAAGATGCCCAGCGGCGAGATGCGCCTTGTCCCCGTCAAGTGCCGCGCGACGATCGGGCAGGTCGGCAACGTCGAGCACGAGATCGTGTCGATCGGCAAGGCGGGCAAGACCCGCCACATGGGCGTCAAGCCCACCGTCCGCGGCGCGGTCATGAACCCGAACGACCACCCGCACGGCGGCGGCGAGGGCAAGAGCCCCGTCGGCCATGCCGGCCCGATGACCCCTTGGGGCAAGCCTGCTTTGGGTTATAAGACGAGAAAGAAGAAGAACACCACCGACAAGTTCATTCTCAAGAGGATCAATTAAGGGAGGATCATTCAATGAGCAGAAGCGTAAAAAAGGGCCCTTATGTGGAAGAGCGCCTTCTCAAAAGGATCGAAGCGCTCAACGCGGCCAACGATAAAAAAGTTTTAAAGACGTGGTCGAGAGCCTCGACGATCTTCCCGCAGATGGTCGGCCACACGATCGCCGTACACGACGGCAGGAAGCACGTCCCCGTCTATATCACGGAGGACATGGTCGGTTGCAAGCTCGGCGAGTTCGCGCCGACGAGAACCTTTAAAGGGCATTCGGGCGGCAAGACGACCGCCGCCAAGAAGTAAAGGAGGCCGCAGGCAATGGCTACGAACACTCGTGAAAAGACCAAAAAGATCGCGGAGAACAGGGACAGGCGCCCCTCGGCGACCGCAAAACATATCAGGATGTCGCCTTACAAAGTGCGCCGTGCGCTCGCCCTCATCCGCGGCAAAAGCGTAAACGAAGCGGCGGCGATCCTCGAATATGCGAACATCATCTCCGCCGAACCCGTCAAAAAGGTGCTCCTTTCCGCGGCGGCGAACGCGGAACACAACTTCGGCATGGACAGGGGCGACTTGATCGTCGCCGAAGCGTATGCGGATCAGGGCCCTACGCTCAAGAGGATGCAGCCCGTCTCTAAGGGCAGGGGGCATTCCATCCTCAAGAGGACGAGCCACATCACGGTCATCCTCGACGTAAAGAGCAATTAAGGAGAGAGCAAAATGGGACAGAAAGTTAATCCGCACGGTTTGAGAGTCGGCGTCATCAAGGGCTGGGATACCCAGTGGTATGCCGATAAAAAGGATTTCGGCAAATTTCTCAAAGAGGATTACGAGATCCGCAAATTTATCAAGGACAAATACTATGCCGCCTCGGTCAGCAAGATCGCCATCGAGCGCGCGGCGAACAGGATCGTGGTCACCGTCTATACAGGCAAGCCGGGCGTTTTGATCGGCAAAGCCGGCGCGGAGATCGAGGTCATCAAAAAAGATCTTGCCAAGCTCACGCACGGCAAATACGTCGTCATCAACGTCACCGAAGTGCGCAAGCCCGATTCGGACGCACAGCTCGTCGCCGAGGGCGTGGCGCAGCAGCTCGAAAAGCGCATGTCTTTCCGCCGCGCGATGAAGCAGGCGATCGGCCGCGCGATGCGTTCGGGCGTCAAGGGCGTCAAGATGATGGTTTCCGGCCGCCTCGACGGCGCCGAGATCGCGCGCTGCGAACAGTATCACGAGGGCTCCATCCCCCTGCAGACGCTGCGTGCGGACATCGATTACGGCTTCGCCGAAGCGCACACCACCTTCGGCATGATCGGCGTCAAAGTCTGGATCTATAAGGGCGAGGTGCTCAAGGCGAAGGCGCATGAAGGAGGCGAACAGTAATGTTAATTCCGAAGAGAGTCAAAAGAAGAAGACAGCACCGCGGCAAGATCAAGGGCCAGGCGCATAAGGGCAACAAGGTCGCGTACGGCGAGTACGGCCTCGTCGCCGTCGAGGGCGCGAGGATCACCTCCCGCCAGATCGAGGCTGCCCGTATCGCGATGACCAGGTTCATCAAGCGCGGCGGTCAGGTTTGGATCGATATCTTCCCCCACAAGCCGATCACGCGTCACCCCGCCGAGTCCCGTATGGGCTCCGGTAAAGGCGCGGTCGAGTACTGGGTCGCGGTCGTAAAGCCGGGCAGGGTCATGTTCGAGATGGCGGGCGTCCCCGAGGACGTCGCGCGCGAAGCGATGCGCCTTGCCGGGCACAAACTGCCCATCAAGACGAAGTTCATGGTCAAAGGGCAGGTCAACCCCGTCACGGGCGAGATGCCCGAGGGCGGAGAAATCATTACAGAAGGCGGTGAAGGTTAATGAAAGGGAAAGAACTTCACGGCATGACGGACGAGGAATTGAAGAACAAGCTCAGCGAACTGAAGAGCGAGCTGTTCAACCTGCGTTTCCGCCATGCGTCCGGTCAGCTTGAAAATCCGATGACGATCGCGTCCTGCAAAAAGGACATCGCGAGGGTGAATACGGTCATCCGCGAGAGAGAACTCAAGGCGAAGGGCTAAGGAAGGTAAAGATCTATGGAAAGAAATCTGAGGAAAGAAAGAGTCGGCCTCGTCGTTTCCGACAAGATGGATAAGACGGTCGTCGTCGCCATCGTCGACAAGAGCACGCACCCCCTTTATAAAAAGACCATCACCAAGACCAAAAAGGTCAAGGCGCACGACGAAGCGAACGAGTGCGGCGTGGGCGACAGGGTCAGGATCGTGGAGACGAGAAAGCTCAGCAAGGACAAAAACTGGAGAGTCGCCGAAGTCCTCGAACGGGCGAAGTAATTATATCAAGGAGAGAAGAGCCATATGATACAACCGCAGACAAGGCTTAAAGCGGCGGACAATTCCGGCGCGAAAGAGCTGATGTGCATCAGGGTTCTGGGCGGCTCGTTCCGTAAGTGCGGCAACATCGGCGATGTCATCATCGCCAGCGTCAAGACTGCCGCTCCCGACGGCGCCGTAAAAAAGGGCGAAGTCGTAAAGGCCGTCATCGTCAGCACCAGCAAGGGCATCAGAAGGGCGGACGGGACGTATATCCGTTTCGACGACAACGCCGCCGTCATCATAGACAATCAAAAACAGCCGCGGGGCACCCGTATCTTCGGGCCCATCGCGCGGGAACTGAGGGAGAAAGATTATATGAGGATCATTTCCCTCGCTCCCGAGGTGCTGTAAGGAGGGAGCCGCATGAACGTAAAATTGAACGACAACGTCCTCGTGATCACGGGTAAGGACAAGGGCAAGACGGGCAGGGTGGTCTCCACATTTCCCAAAGCGGGCCGCGTCACCGTACAGGGCGTCAACCTCCAAAAGAAGCACATGAAGGCGAGGAAGGCGACGGACGTCGCCGGCATCGTCGAGCGTGAAGGCTCCATCGACGTTTCCAACGTCATGGTCGTCTGCGACAAGTGCGGCAGGGCGACGAGAGTGCATCATACCTTTGTCGAGCAGGACGGCAAGATGAAGAAGGTGCGCGTGTGCAAATGCGGCAACGTCCTCGACAAGACCTTCAAAAAGCAGGCGAAGGCCGCGGCGGCGGCAAAGCCGGCGGAAGAGGCGCCCAAAAAGAGGACGAGGAAAAGAACTGCCAAAGCCGAAGCGCCCGAGCAGGAAAACAAGGACTGAGGCGAGGTAAAGAAAGATGGCAGAAAAAGTGTACAAGAGCAGGGTAAAAGAGGCGTACGACAAGGAAGTCGTGCCCTACCTGATCAAAAAGTTCAACTATAAAAACGTGAACGAAGTCCCCAAACTCGTCAAGATCGTGATCAACGCCGGCCTCGGCGACATCAAGGACAACGCCAAAAGCGTGCAGATCGCGCACGACGAACTGAAAGCGATCGCGGGGCAGAAGCCCGTCATCACCAAGGCGAAAAAATCCGTCGCGAACTTCAAAGTGCGCGAAGGGATGTCCGTCGGGCTGAAAGTGACGCTCCGCAAGGACAGGATGTACGATTTTTACGATAAATTCGTGTCCATCGCGCTCCCGAGGGTGAGAGACTTCCGCGGCGTGTCCGCGAACTCTTTCGACGGCAGGGGCAATTATGCGCTCGGCGTAAAAGAGCAGCTCATCTTCCCCGAGATCTCCTACGATCAGGTAGAAAAGATCAGGGGCTTCGATATCTGCTTCGTCACGACGGCGAAGACGGACGAAGAGGCGCGCGAGCTTCTCGGGGCAATGGGTATGCCCTTCAAAAAATAAGGAGAACGGGACATGGCTAAAAAATCTATGATCAATAAACAGCAGCGCACGCCCAAATACAGCACAAGGGCGTATACCCGCTGCAGCATTTGCGGCAGGCCGCATGCGGTGCTGCGCAAATACGGCATCTGCCGTATCTGCTTCCGCAATCTTGCGTACAAGGGGCAGATCCCCGGCGTGAAGAAGGCGAGCTGGTAAGGAGGCGCATCATGACAGATCCCATCGCAGATATGCTTACGAGAATCAGGAACGCACTCACCGCCAAACACGAAACGGTCGAAGTTCCCGCCTCTAACATGAAAAAGGCGATCGCGAACATCCTCGTCGAAGAGGGGTACATCGCGCAGGCGGAATTCGTGGACGACGGGCTTTCGGGCAAGATCGTGATCACGCTGAAATATGCGGACGGCAAGCCTGTCATCACGGGGCTCAAGCGCGTCTCCAAGCCCGGCCTGCGCAAGTACGCGGGCGCGGACAATATGCCCAAAGTTTTGGGAGGATTGGGAACGGCGATCGTTTCCACTTCCAAGGGAATCATGACGGACAGGCAGGCAAAGGCCGCGAACGTTGGCGGCGAGATGCTCTGCTTCGTCTGGTAAGGAGGCAAGCACTATGTCGAGAGTAGGAAGGGCGCCCGTGGCGATCCCTGCCGGCGTCACCGTCGAAGTCAAGGACGGCATGATGACGGTCAAGGGGCCGAAGGGCACGCTCACGCAGGATATCGATCCGCAGATCGCCGTCGCCGTGGAGGGCGGGCACGCCACCCTCACGAGGGCGAACGACGGCAAGGAACTCAGGGCAAAGCACGGCCTGTACAGGGCGCTTTTGCACAACATGATCGTCGGCGTCACGGACGGCTATACCAAGTCGCTCGTCATCAACGGCGTCGGCTACAAAGTCGCCAAACAGGGCAACAAGATCGTGCTCAACGTCGGTTATTCTCATCCCATCGAATTTGCCGAGATCGAAGGCATCAAGCTGGAATGCCCCACGCAGACGGAGATCGCCGTCAACGGCATCGACAAGGTCAAGGTCGGGCAGGTCGCCGCAAATATCCGTTCCATCCGCGAACCGGAGCCCTATCACGGCTACGGCATCCGCTATAAGGACGAGGTGATCGAGCGCAAGGAAGGCAAGACCGCCGGTAAGTAAAGGAGCGTAAGACATGATTTCGAAAAAAGATAAAAACGCAGACAGGGTGCAGCGGCACGCGCGCGTAAGGAAAAAGATCTCCGGCACGGCGGAAACGCCCCGCTTCAGCGTCTACAGGAGTCTCAATCACATTTACGTTCAGGTCATCGACGACGTGAAAGGCGTCACGCTCGTATCCGCGTCCACGATGGAGAAGGCCGTCCGGGAAAAGATCAAGGATCTGACCAAGACGGAGGCCGCCAAGATCGTCGGCGAAGAGGCAGCCAAAAAGGCGCTCGCCGCGGGGATCGAGACGGTCGTCTTCGACAGGGGCGGCTACATTTACACGGGCCGTGTAAAGAGCGTTGCCGACGGCGCGAGAGAAGCCGGGCTTAAATTCTGAGAGGAGAAAGGCAAATGGCAAGAGAAGACAGAAGGCCTCAGAGAAGGCAGGAAGAGAACGACGGGTTCATCAAAAAGCTCATCCAGGTCAACCGCGTCACCAAGGTCGTCAAGGGCGGCCGCAACATGCGTTTTGCGGCGCTCGTTGTCGTGGGCGACGGCAAGGGCAGGGTCGGCGTAGGCTCGGGCAAGGCGAACGAAGTGCCCGAAGCGATCGAAAAGGCGCAGGCGCAGGCGAAGAGGAACCTGATCAACGTTCCCATGATGGAAACGACCATCCCCCACGAAGTGCTCGGCAAATTCGGCAAAGGCGTCGTTTTGATGATGCCCGCCGAAGAAGGTACCGGCGTCATCGCGGGCGGCCCCGTCCGTGCGGTCATGGAAGCCGCGGGCATCAAAAACATCCGTACAAAGTCGCACGGCACCAGCAATCCCGTCAACTGCGTCAAAGCGGTCATCGAAGGGCTTTCGCAGCTGAAGACGGCGGAGCAGGTGGCGGCGCTGCGCGGCAAGGCCGTGGAAGAGATCGTCGGCTGAGGAGGGCGCAAACATGGCACAGATCAAAGTTACGCTCGTCAAGAGCACCATCGGCAGCACCGAGACGCAGAAAGCGACCGTCGCGGCGCTCGGCCTCAAAAAGATCCGTTCTTTCCGGATCCATGAAGACACGCCCGCCATCCGCGGACAGATCAACAAAGTTTCGCACCTGATCAAGGTCGAAAACGTATAAGGAGCGTCGCACTATGAGAATCGATACCATTCAACCCGCGATCGGGGCCAACCCCTCTTCGAAGCGTCTCGGCAGGGGCATCGGCTCCGGGCTGGGCAAAACGAGCGGCAAGGGCCACAAGGGTCAGTGGGCGCGTTCGGGCGGCGGCGTAAGGCCGGGCTTTGAAGGCGGGCAGACCCCCATCCACAGGAGGCTCCCCAAGCGCGGGTTCAACAACAAATTCAAGAAAGAATACGTCATCGTAAACCTCTCTCAGCTGGCAAGCGCAGAAGCGGGCACCGTAGTCGACTACGAATACGTCATGACGAACAAGCTTGCCAAGCAGGTAAAGGACAATTGCGGCCTGAAAGTCCTCGGTTCCGGCGAATTGAAAGCGGCGCTGACGGTGAAGGCGGCAAAATTCTCCGCTTCCGCCAAAGAGGCGATCGAAAAGGCGGGCGGCAAGGCGGAAACGCTTTGACCTCCGTATCGCCGCGGCAGGGTGCAGCTTCGGTTGCCCTCCGCTTACGGAAGCGTAGCTGCGCATTTCAAGGGAGGACAAGATGTTCGAGACTTTAAAAAACGCTTTTAAAGTAAAAGAAATCAGAAAAAAGATCTTCATTACGCTGCTGTTGCTGCTCGTTTACAGGGTAGGCTGCTACATCCCCGTCCCGGGGCTGGACGCAGAGCAGTTTTCCGGGCTTTTTACCGGTGACAGCGCGAATAATTTCCTCACGCTGATGAGCGCCGTCACGGGCGGCGCGCTCTCGCAGGGCACGCTGTTCGCGCTCGGCATCGGGCCGTACATCAACGCGTCCATCATCATGCAGCTGCTCGCGGTCGGCATCCCCGCGCTCGAGCGGCTGTCCAAACAGGGGGAAGAGGGCAAAAAGAAGATCGCGGCGTATACGCGTATCCTCACCCTCATCCTCGCCATCGTGCAGGCGATCGGCGTCATCATCAACTTCGGCAATCAGAGCGGCGCCATCAACACCGCGCCCTTCTGGGATCAGACGTGGCTCGCCTACGTGTTCATGGCGATCGTCTATACGGCGGGCGCGATGCTGACCATGTGGCTGGGCGAACGCATCACCGAATACGGCGTCGGCAACGGCATTTCGATGATCATCTTCCTCGGCATCATTTCGACGGCAGGCCAGCAGCTGATCATCTACCCGATCACGGGTGCGGTCACGGGCACGGATGTCGTCACGGGGCAGACCTTCGACGGCGTGCAGTCCATCGTCTCTATCGTGATCTTCTGCGTGCTCGCAGTGGTCATCTTCGGGCTCATCGTTGCAGTCGACCTGGCGGAGCGCCGCATCCCGGTGCAGTACGCAAAGCAGGTCAAGGGCAGAAAGATGTACGGCGGTCAGTCCACCGTGATCCCCATCAAGATCTCGGGCAGCGGCGTCATGCCACTCATCTTTGCCTTTGCGATCATCAGCCTCCCCGACCTCATCATGGGGCTCTTTTGGCCGAACAGTTCCGCTTACGATTGGTACAGCACCAACATCAGCGGCGGCACGGGCCCGTGGGCGTGGGCATATATCCTCGTGCTTTGCCTCCTGATCTTCGCGTTCTCTTTCTTCTACGCGCAGATCCAGTTCAATCCCGAGGACATCTCCAAGAGCATCCAGCAGAACGGCGGCTTTATCCCCGGCATCCGTCCGGGCAAGCCCACGGCGGACTATCTCAAAAAGATCTCCAACCGCATCACGCTGTTCGGCGCCATCTTCCTGTCGCTGGTCGCGTTCATCCCTTCGCTGGCGTTCAGCTTTGCGGGGCAGGGTTTCGTGAACGTGTTCTCCACGACGGGTATCCTCATCGTCGTCTCCGTCGCGCTCGAGTTTGACAAGCAATTGCAGTCGAAGCTGATGATGAAGAATTACAAAGGCTTTTTGAAATAAGCAAAACGCGCCCTCCCGCGCCGCGGCGCGGGAGGGGGGAAGCAAATATCAGGGAGAGAAAAGACATGAATATCATTCTTCTCGGCGCACCGGGCGCGGGCAAAGGCACGCAGGCCTCCCGCATTTCCGAAAAGTACGGCCTTCCTCACATTTCCACGGGGGACATCTTCCGCGACAACATCAAGCGCGGCACGGAGATCGGCCTGCTCGCCAAGTCATATACCGACAAGGGGCAGCTCGTTCCGGACGAAGTCACCTGCAAGATCGTGGAAGGGCGCCTGCAGGAGGCGGACTGCAAAGGCGGGTACCTGCTCGACGGGTTCCCCCGCAATCTGTTCCAGGCGGAGGAGCTGGATAAATTCTCCAAGGTCGATGCCGTCATCAACATCGACGTCGATCTTTCCCTGCTCATGGCGCGCTTGTGCGGCAGGCGCGTGTGCAAAAGCTGCGGGGAAAGCTATCACGTCGATTTCCTCGGCGGCAAGACCGTCTGCGAAAAGTGCGGCGGCGAGCTGTATCAGCGCAAGGACGACAATGAGGAAACGGTCGGCAACCGCTTGAAAGTATACAGCGAGCAGACCGCGCCCCTCATCCGTTATTATAAAGACAAAGACGTACTCATCGACATCGACGGCGTCGGCACGATCGACGAAGTGTTCGCCCGTATCGCAGCCGCGCTCAAATAAAGCGGCGGCAGTATGATCACGGTCAAGACGGAAAAGGAGATCGACCTGATGCGCGAGCCGTGCGCCATCGTGCGCGACACGCTCGCTTACGTCGGTTCCAAGATCAAGCCGGGCGTAACGACGGCGGAGTTGGACGAATACGCGGAAAAATACATCCGTTCGCGGGGGGCGGAGCCTTCCTGCCTCGGGTATTGCGGGTATCCCGCCAGCATCTGCGCATCCGTCAACGAGGTGGTCGTGCACGGGATCCCCGGCGAGCGGGTCATCCGTGAAGGGGACATCGTCAGCATCGACCTGTGCGCCTATAAAAACGGGTTTCACGGCGACGGCGCGCGGACGTTCCTCGTCGGAGAGGTCTCCGAAGAAAAGAGGAAACTGGTGCGCGTGACGGAGGAATGTTTCTTCAAGGCGATCGAAAACCTGCGCGCGGGCACCCCGCTCTACGATATCGGCGCGGCGGTGCAACGGCATGCGGAAGAGAACGGCTTTTCCGTGGTGCGCGCGCTCGTGGGGCACGGCATCGGCAGAGAGATGCACGAAGATCCGTCCGTCCCTAATTACGGCAAGCGGGGCACGGGCATCCGTCTCAAGGCGGGCATGACCGTCTGCATCGAACCGATGATCAACATGGGCGGATACGAAGTGGACTTCATGGACGACGGCTGGACGGTCAAGACGCGGGACAGAAAGCCTGCCGCGCATTACGAAAACACCGTGGTCATCCGCGAGGACGGCGTGGAGATCCTCACCATCTGAACGGGAGGCGCGCATGAAGGTAAAGATCCCCGAACCCGGCGGGGTCGCAGAGAGCATGGCCGGGCACGACGCGGGCAGGCTGTATATCATCCTCGGGCAGGAAGGAGAACGCCTCCTCCTTGCCGACGGCGGGGCAAAAAGCTGCCGCGCGCCGAAAAGCAAAAATATAAAACACGTCCGGCTCCTGCCCCTCTTTTACCGCGAGATCGCGGCGCGGGCGGCGGCGGGCAAGGACGAGGACAGCGAGATCAGGGCGGCGCTGCAAGAGGCGGCGCGGGCATACTTAAAAAATTAGCGGAGGAAGTTTTTCGTGTCCAAAGACGACGTTATCGAGACGGAAGGCAAGATCGTGGAAGCGCTCCCCAATGCGACGTTCCGCGTGCGGCTCTCCAACGGGCATGTGATCACGGCGTATATTTCGGGAAAGCTGAGGATGAATTACATCCGCATCATCCCGGGCGATACGGTCAAGCTGGAGATGAGCCCGTACGATCTCACCAAGGGCAGGATCACCTGGCGTGGCAAATCGTAACTTTCTCGGCGAGCAAGCAGCCGCTGCGGCGGCGGGCAGGGGGGCTTCCCCCCGACGGCAGTTCCTGCGGGAATGCCGCAGGAACACCATTATTTTTCGGAGGATAATAAAATGAAAGTCAGACCGTCTGTCAAGCCCATGTGCGACAAATGCAAAGTGATCAAGCGCAACGGCAAAGTCATGGTCATCTGCTCTAAGAACAAGAGCCACAAGCAGAGGCAGGGTTAAGGTTCCGAAAACGATCTCATGCGCCCTCCCCCGCGGAGACATTCCGGTTTTTCCTTCCGCGGCGGCGCGTGAATGGCATATAAAAAACAAAAACACACCATCAAAAAACCAAACGGAGGTCAAAAGGTCAAATGGCACGTATTGCCGGTGTAGATTTACCCAGAGAGAAGAGGGTCGAGATCGGGCTGACCTATATCTACGGCATAGGTCTCACGACGTCTAAGCAGATCCTTGCGGCGACGGGCATCGATCCCGACACGAGAGTGAAAGATCTCGACGAGAACGACGTCTCCAAGCTGAGAGAATATATCGATCACAATTTGAGAGTGGAGGGCGAACTCCGCGGCGAAGTCAACATGAACATCAAGCGCCTCATGGAGATCGGCTGCTACCGCGGCATCCGCCACAGAAAGGGCTTGCCCGTCCGCGGACAGAGCTCTAAGCGCAACGCGAGGACGAGGAAAGGCCCCCGCCGCACGGTCGCGAAGAAGAAGAAGTAATAGGAGGATGGTAGCGAACTATGGCAGCTGCAGCGAAAAAGACGGCGCAGACAAGGCGCCGCAAAGAGCTTAAAAAAGTAGACAGAGGGCAGGCGCATATCCAATCCTCGTTCAACAACACTCTGGTCACCATCACGGACATGAACGGCAACACGATCTCCTGGTCGAGCGCGGGCAGCCTCAACTTCAAAGGTTCGAGGAAGGGCACCCCGTTCGCCGCGCAGATGGCGGCGGATACCGCAGCCAAGGCGGCGAAGGAGCACGGGCTCCGCTCGGTCGAAGTGTATGTCAAGGGCCCCGGCGCGGGCAGAGAAGCGGCGATCCGCGCGTTGGCGGCGGCCGATCTCGAGATCACGATGATCACCGACGTTTCTCCCATCCCGCACAACGGGTGCAGGCCTCCCAAGCGCCGCAGAGTATAATTTAAGGAGAGAAAGACATGGCAACATACAGAGATTCTAAATGCCGTCTCTGCCGCAGAGAGGGCGCAAAACTCTTTTTGAAGGGCGACAGATGCTATACGGGCAAGTGCGCGTTCGAAAAGCGCCCCGCCGCCCCCGGCGTACACGGCGCCGGCAGGAAAAAGGTCTCCGAGTACGGCCTGCAGCTTCGCGAAAAGCAGAAGACGAAGAGGATCTACGGCGTACAGGAAGGCCAGTTCCGCAAGTATTATGAGATGGCAGACCGCATGAAGGGCATCACGGGCGAAAACATGCTCTCCCTGTTGGAGCGCCGCCTCGACAACGTCGTTTACCGCATGGGCGTGGGCGCGTCCCGCGCGCAGGCGAGGCAGCTCGTCAACCATGCGCATTTCTCCGTCAACGGCAGGACGGTCAACGTCCCGTCCTATATCGTGAAGGCGGGCGACGTCATCGCGGTCAAGGAGAACAGGAAAAAGGATAAATACTTCGAGCAGATCAAGGCGATGAAGGTCGGCAACATGCCCAAATGGCTGGAGTTCGATCCCGAAAAATTGGAAGGAAAGGTCTTAGCGCTCCCGACGAGGGAGGATATCGACAGTCAGATTGCGGAGCATATGATCGTCGAGTTGTACTCCAAGTAATGGGGTACGCCTTAAAAAGGAGGTAACGCCGCATGATCGAAATGGATATGCCCAAGATCGAGGTGGAAGAGAACGAGTCGAAGAGTTATGCGAAGATCGTTGTCGAACCGCTCGAAAAGGGCTTCGGTCTTACAATAGGCAATTGCTTGAGAAGGATCCTCCTCTCTGCGCTCCCCGGAGCTGCCGTGCAGGGGATCAGGTTTTACCCGGACGGGCTCGTCAGGCACGAGTTTTCCGCCATTCCCGGCGTAAAGGAGGATGTCCCGGAGATCATCCTCAACCTCAAAACGCTCGCCATCCAGACCGCATCGGTGGATAAAGACTACGTCAAGACCATGCACATCTGCAAGGAAGGCCCCGTGGTCATCACCGGCGCCGACATCGAGCAGGATGCCGAGGTCGAAGTCATCAACAAAGACCGGTATATCTGCACGGTGGACGAGGGCGCAAAGATCGACATGGAAGTCACCGTCGGCAGGGGCAGGGGCTATAAGGGCGCCGGCTCCAACAAGAACCATCCGATCGGTTACATCCCCGTCGATTCCATCTATACCCCCGTCAAAAAAGTCAACTATAATGTAGAGAGCACGCGCGTCGGTCAGAGCATCGACTACGACAAGCTCGTCATGGAAGTGTGGACGAACGGTGCCTTCTCCGCCAAGGAGATCGTCTCGCTCGCCGCCAAGATCATGCAGGATCACATCAGCCTGTTCGTCAATCTGTCCGATTTTATCAAGGGCATGGACATCCTCGTCAAAAACGAGGACGACAAGCAGCAGCAGGTGCTCGCCATGGCGATCGAGGACATGGATCTTTCCGTCCGCTCTTACAACTGCCTCAAGCGCGCGAATATCCACACGGTCGAAGATTTGACCAAAAAGACCGAGGAAGAAATGCTGAAAGTACGCAACCTCGGCAGGAAGTCCCTCGACGAAGTCATCTTAAAGCTCGAGTCTTACGGACTTTCTTTAGAAAAAAAGGAGGACTAACATTATGCCGGGAAAATTGGGCAGGACCAGCGAACAGAGGCTCGCGATCCTCAGGAATCAGGCTTCCAGCCTTCTCTGGTACGGAAAAATAGAGACGACCAAGGCGCGCGCGAAGGAATTGCGCTCATATGTCGAAAAGATCATCACCGCCGCGGTCAACACCTATGACGACACCATCGAAAGCACAAAAGTCGTCACGGAAAAGACGGGCAAAAAGGCAAAGGAGGTCACGGTCACCGTCGTCAAGGACGGCCCGAAGAAGCTCGCCGCCCGCCGCAGGATCATGGCAAAGCTGTATGACCTGCAGGAGATCAAGGCCTTTTCCGAAAGCAAGTCCGCGTATAAAGCGAGGACGAAGGACGTGGCGCATCCCCTCATTGAAAAGCTGTTCAACGAGATCGCGCCGAAGTATGCGCAGCGCAACGACGAGAAGAACTGTGCGGGCGGCTATACCCGCATCATCACCCTCGGCGAGCGCCGCGGCGACGCGTCCGAGACCGCCATCATCGAATTGGTGTAAGGCGGCAGCGGAGAACGAGAGCAGGGGCGCGCATCTTCGGATGCGCGCCCGCGTTTTTTCCGAATGTGATAAAAAGAGGGAATTGTACGCGAATTTGCCGAGAATATCCAAAAGTGCTTGACGATTGAGAAAATAACGGGTAAAATAATGGAGTATCGGCAGGATATCCGCGTTACCGCGCTTATTTTGCAAGGAGGCTGTATGACCAAAATTTTGTGGAAAAAGGGGACGAAATTCGCCGCCACGCTGATTGCGGCGCTGTTTGTCTTTACGGCGGCGTTCGCTTTTGCGGGCTGTGAATCTAAGCGGCCCGAAATTTCTATCCGCATCTCTTTTAACGAAGAGACGTACGATCTCGAATACGAACTGTACCGCAATATGTACCCGCAGACGGTCGCCCACTATCTTGAACTCATCGAGATGGACTACTTCGACGGCACCGTCATCAGCGATTATTTGGACGATCGCATGGTCGGCGGCGGGTATACGTATGAAGGCGAGGATATCGCAGAAGATCTCGTGGAAAAGGACTACGACGGCGCGACCAAAGACGCGGACGGCAACGTGACCCTCAAAAACATCTCCGTCTGGGCGGACAGCGGCAAAGAGACGGCGTACAACACCCTCTACGGCGAATTTTCCGCCAACGGTTTCACGGTGGAAAACAACGGCCTGACCAACGCCCTCGGCGCGCTCGGGACGTATTATTACACGCCGGAAGTGACCGCGGGCGGCGCGCCCACCGTCTATGTACAGCGCAACAGCGACGGGGAGATGGACACGCGCTCGTATTGCTATAACGCCGCGACCGACCTTTTTTATCTGTACACGGGCTCGTCCGGTTCGGACAGCAAGTTCTGCACCTTCGGGCTGTTGAAGGAAGGGGACAAGGAGACCTTCCAATCGCTGCTCGGCGCGATCGAGGCGTATACGCTCGACGTGCTCAACGGCGGCGATGAAGAGGGCTCGGAGATCTTTACGACCGAAAGGCAGATGATCATCGAGGACGAATATTGGATGGAGAACAGTTACGAAGACATCACCTTCCACATTCCCCGCAGCAAGATCGTCATCGAAGAGATCAAAGTCACAAAATATTGACCGCGCCCCCGCGGCGGAGCATCCGCCGCGGGAGTTTTTTGTTTTTTTTCACGAAACGTTCACATCCGATTGCTTTTTGCGGGCGGGAGTGTTATAATAAGGCGATGTGTTTTGCGGGGCTGCCGCAGGGCACAAAAAATTTTACCGTTTGGGGGTTTTACCAATGAATCTGATCTACGGCGTAAAGGACAGGCCCGCGCCCGGAAGGTTGATCCTGTTTGCCCTGCAGCAGCTGCTCGCCATCCTCGCGGCGACGATCACCGTGCCGATCGTGGTCAGCGGCAATACGGGGTACGACTTGTCCATTTCCGCGGCACTCTTCGGCGCAGGCGCGGGAACGCTCGTTTACCTGCTCTTTACCAAGTTCAAAAGCCCTGTCTTTTTGGGCAGCTCTTTTGCCTTTATCGGCTCAATGAGCGCCGCGCTCGCAGGCGGCGTGTCGGCGGCGCTCGGCTATTTCGGGCTCATCATCGGCGCCGTCTTTGCCGGGCTCGTCTACGTCGTCATCGCCCTGATCGTCAAGCTGGCCGGGGTCAAATGGATCGATAAATTCATGCCCGCCGCGGTCATCGGGCCGACGGTCGCATTGATCGGGCTTTCCCTCGCGGGCAGCGCCGTGCAGAACGCCCTCGGCGGCATCAGCCTGGACGCCGATACGGGCAGTTACCTGATGGATACCAATGCCATACTCTGCCTGATCTGCGCGCTCGTCGCGCTTGCCGTTGTCATCGTCTGTTCCGTGTACGGCAAAAAGATGCTCAAAATGATCCCCTTTATCATCGGGATCCTCGCGGGGTATGCGGTCGCCGCCGTCTTTACGGGGTTTAGCTATCTCCCCGGGGCGGAGAGCATGCGCATCATCGATTTTTCCGTCTTTAAGAACATGGAATGGGTGCCGGATTTCACCTTTGTGGAGGCGTTTTTCAGCGGAGAATGGACGGCGGAAAAGGGGATCGGCAGCTATATCGGCACCATCGCCGTGGCATATATCCCCGTCGCCTTCGTCGTCTTTGCCGAACATCTCGCCGACCATAAAAACATCTCTTCCATCATCGGCAGCGATCTCCTGCGCGAACCGGGGCTTTCGAGGACTCTCCTCGGCGACGGCGTCGGTTCGATGGTGGGCGCCGTATTCGGCGGCTGCCCCAACACGACGTACGGCGAATCCATCGCCTGCGTCGCCATTTCCGGCAACGCGTCCGTCGTCTCCATCCTGCTGACGTCTATCCTCGCCGTCGTCTTTTCCTTCGTCGCGCCGTTTGTGACTTTTCTCTCCAGCATCCCCTCCTGCGTGATGGGCGGCGTCTGCATCGCGCTGTACGGCTTTATCGCCGTCAGCGGGCTGAAGATGGTGCAAAAGGTCGACCTGAACGATAACGGCAACCTGTTCACCGTTTCCGCCGTGTTGGTCACGGGCGTGGGCGGCATGGCGATGACCTTCGGAAAGATCACGATCACCGCGATCGCCGTTGCCTTGATCCTCGGCGTTTTGACCAACGGTCTCGTCAAACTCGGCAAAAAGAAGGCGGGCTCGCCCGAAGCGCCCGCGGCGGAGGCGGCGGACGCCGCAGGCGCCGCAAGCGCGGAAGAGGGCGCGGCAGAGGAGGACGGCGATGCAGGAGTATAAAAACGTATTCGTATTCGACCATCCCCTCATCAAGCACAAGATCTCCATCTTGCGGGACAAAAACACGGGCATGAAGGAGTTCCGCGAATTGGTGGAGGAGATCACCCAGATCATGACGTATGTCAGCATGGGCGACGTGCCGCTGTCTCCCGTCGAGGTGGAGACCCCGCTCGAAAAGACGGTCGGTTACCGCATCCCGGAAGAGAGCATCGCCATCGTGCCCATCCTGCGCGCGGGATTGGGCATGGTCAACGGCGTGCATAAAGTGCTTCCCACGGCGCGCGTCGGACATATCGGCATGTACCGCGACGAGGAGACGCTCGAACCGCAGGAATATTATTGCAAACTGCCCGAGGGCATCGAAAAAAAGACGGTCATCCTCGTCGATCCCATGCTTGCCACGGGCGGCTCCGCCTGCGACGCGCTGGCGGCGCTCAAAAAGCGCGGGTGCAAAAATATCCGCATGATGTCCATCATCGCCGCGCCCGAAGGGATCGAGCGCATCGCGCGCGAACATCCCGACGTGCAGGTGTACGTCTCCACGCTCGACCGCCAACTTAACGAAAACGGCTACATCCTGCCCGGCCTCGGCGACGCGGGCGACAGGCTGTTCGGCACAAAGTAGAAGGTTTTTACAAAAGGAAAAGGGGGCGCGCCGCTTTTGCGGCGCGCCCCCGCTGCCTGTCAGCGGATCGGAACAAAGCGGTTCGTCCCTTCGTCATAGCGGTAGCCCGCTTCGGCGAGGGAGGCGGCGATCTCCTCTTCGGGCAGGGCCATGTCGTCGCACAGGGCGGCAAGGCTCGGGTACAAGTCGCGCAGCTTGGTGTTGATATAGCTCAAAAGCATTTCGGGGTCTTTGGGCAGCATGGCGGCACCTCCGGTTTTTTCTATTATACCACGTCGGGCGGCAAAGGGCAAATGTTCGCAGAAAAAACGGCAAAAATCGCTTGACGGGCGCGCCGCCGTGAGTATAATAAAAGTGTTTACGAGCGGAGAAAAACGGTATGGAAGAGAAGAACATACAGGCGCCCCTTTCCAAAAAACGGCGGGCGATCCTCGCGGTGGGGCACTTTTTCAAGAGCAGCGTGGTGCTGCTGGCGGCGCTCGCCGCGGCGGCGGTCACTTGCTTTTTTGTTCCCTTTGACAGGGAATATCTCGGCTATTTCGATCTGCGCACCCTTTCCTGCCTCTTTTGCACGCTGGCGGTGGTGGCGGCGTTCAAAAATATCCGCTTTTTCGTCTGGCTGGCGGATATCATCGTGCGCCGCTTCAAAAACATGCGCAACATCGTGCTGGCGCTCGTGTTCGTCACCTATTTCGGCTCTATGATCATGGCAAACGACATGGCGCTCATCACCTTTCTGCCCCTCGGCTGGTTCGTGCTCGACTCCTGCGGCAACAGGCGGCTGGCGGCGTTCACCTTCATCATGCAGAACATCGCCGCCAACCTCGGCGGCATGCTCACGCCCTTCGGCAATCCGCAAAACCTGTATCTCTACTCTTATTTTTCCATCGCCGCGGGGGAATTTTTCAAGATCATGGCGCTGCCCTTCGCGGTCGCTTTCCTGCTCATCCTCGGCGTCTGTCTCTTCGTCAAGCCGGAAAAGGCGGAGGTGCGCTCCTCGCCCAAAAAGACGCCCCCCGTCTGGCGGATCGCCGTATATACGGCGCTCTTCGTCTTTTCGGTGCTCATCGTGTTTCGCGTCTTTCCCTATTATTGGGGGCTGCTGGCGGTGGCGGCGGCGCTTCTCGTCCTCGATTGGCGCGCGATCGCCCGCGTCGATTACGGCCTGCTTTTGACCTTTTGCGCCTTTTTCGTGTTTTCGGGGAACATGGCGCGCATCCCCGCGGTGGAAAAATTCCTTGCCGGGCTCATCGCGCTCGACCCGCTCGCCTTCGGCGTTTTATCCTGTCAGGTCATCTCCAACGTTCCCTCGGCGGTGCTGCTGTCCAAATTCACGTCCGACTATGCGGGCCTTTTGGTGGCGGTCAACATCGGCGGGCTGGGCACGCCCATCGCTTCTCTCGCCAGCCTCATTACCCTCAACACCTACCGCCGCGTCTGCCCGGGCGATACCGGGCGTTACGTCCTCAAATTTTTGCTGCTGAATTTCTCCTTTCTCGCCGTTTTGCTCGGCGTCGGCTATCTCAACGCCCTGCTCGTCTGACGGGGCAAAGCTTAAGGCCGCACGCGCAAAGAAGGAGCATCAAAAAGCGTTCCGCGCATCCAGGCGCGCCTTCCGACGCGGCGCAATGCGCCTTTTTTGTCTCTAAGCCGCCGCCGTGCCGCTTCTCGCTCCGCCTTTTTCGGCTTGTCATTTTTTCGCGGAAAATTTTAAAAAAAGGATTGACAACGGGCACATTGTGTGGTAAACTTTTGACAAACGGGAATGTAAGCGCTTACAAACGCGTTTGCCGTTCCTTCCTTTTTGTCGGCAGACGGGGCGGACGGCCGATGCCGCCGGCGTTTTAAATTTTCAGGAGGGGAAGATCGTCTCGCTATGCGCAATATCGCGGAAAAATTTGCCAAAGAGAAAAAATTGACTGAAAAAGTCCTCATGTTCGGGGAAGGGAATTTCCTGCGCGCTTTTATCGGCAGGATCGTCAAAAACTGCAACGACGCGTGCGGTTACGGTGGCAGCATCGTCGCGCTGCAAGGAACGGAAAAGGGGATGTGCGACGTGATCAACGCGCAGGACGGCCTGTATACGTTGGTCGAGCGCGGCATCGAAAGGGGCGTGCCTGTCGTGCGCGAGACGGTGATCGACTGTCTCAGCCGCTGCATCGATCCCTTCCGGGATTACGGCGCTTTTTTGCAGACGGCGCACGCGCCCGCAATGCGCGTGGTCGTCTCCAATACGACGGAGTTCGGCATCTGTTACGATCCGGGCGAGCCGTCCGCGCGCCCGCACAAAAATTTCCCCGCTAAACTCACGGATTGGCTGTACGAGCGCTTTTTGGCGCTCGGAGAGGGGGGCGGCGTGCTGATCTTGCCCTGCGAACTCATCGAGGACAACGCAAAACAGCTTGCCGGGCATGTATTCCGCTATGCGCGGGAGTGGGGGCTCGGCGAGCCTTTCCTGCAATGGCTGCGCTCGCGCTGCCGCTTTTGCGGCACGCTGGTCGACAGGGTGGTGTCCGGCTATCCCGCGGAAGAGGGGACGGCGATGGAAAAACGATTGGGCTACCGGGACGCGCTGATCGATGTGTGCGAACCGTTTTTGCTGTGGGTCATCGATTCCGCGCAGCCGATCGACGAATATCTGCCCGTATCCCGCTGCGGGGCGGACGTCATCGTCACGACCGATCTCGCCTCGTTCAGGACGCGCAAGGTGCGCATCCTGAACGGCGCGCATACGAGCAGCGTCCCCGCCGGGTATCTGTGCGGGTTTGAGACGGTGGACAAACTCGTCGCCGATCCCGTCTTTTTCTCTTTCATAGACGGCGAAATGCGGGAGGAGATCATCCCGTCTTTCGACGGCGCCGCGCTGCAAAAGTATGCCGAGGAGGTGTACGAGCGCTTCCGCAACCCCTTCGTGCATCACAGGCTCTCTTCCATCGTGCTCAACTCCGTCTCCAAATTCCGCGCGCGCGTGCTCGTCAGCATCGAGGACTGCGTCGGGCGGGGGATCCGTCCCTCCCGCCTCTTCTTTTCTTTGGCGGCGCTCCTCGTCTTTTATGAACGGGAGATGGACGGAGCGGTGCGCGACGAAAAGGTCTATACCGACCGCCTGCGCGCCTATTTTGCGGAGGCGCCCGCGCTCGGCAGGCGGAAGATGCTGCGGCGCATCCTGTCCGACGAGGTGCTGTGGGGAAAAGACCTCACCGCGATCGAAGGGTTGGAGGAGGGCGTTGCCGCCGCCGACGAAAGCATCGCCGCTTTGGGAATGTATTGCGCCGTGGAGCAGGCGGCGAGGGGGAAAGGATGAAGGGGCTCTTGCTGCATTCCGGCGACAACGTCGCCGTCGTCACCGCCCAAACGGAGCGGGGGGAAGAGGTCGGCGTGAACGGCAGGCGGATCGTCGCCGCCGACGGGATCCCCGCCCTGCATAAGATCGCCCTGTGCGATATCCCCGCCGGGGAAAAGGTGTACAAATACGGCTATCCGATCGGCGTCTCTCTCGGGATCCGCTGCGGCGAACACGTGCATGTGCAAAATTTGCGTTCCGCCTTGCAAGAACGGGACGAATACCGCTATGCGCCCGCCCCTTCCGCCCTGCCTGCCTATCCCGACCGCACGTTTGCGGCATACCGCCGCGCCGACGGGCGGGTGGGCATCCGCAACCAGATCTTGATCGTGCCGACGGTCGGCTGCGTCAACGGCGTCTGCGAAGAGATCGCGCGCGTCGCGCGGGAGAAGAGCGGCTATACGGAGATCTACGCGATGCCGCATCCGTACGGCTGTTCGCAGCTGCACGACGATCTGCGCGCCACGCGCGAGATCCTGGCGGGCTTGGCGTCCAACCCGAACAACGGCGGCGTGATCGCCCTCTCGCTCGGGTGCGAAAACAATACGCTGGACGGGTTTTTGCGCAGCCTTCGCCTCTCCGATCCGTCGCGCCTGCGCTCGATGCGCACACAGGACGCGGGAGACGAACTGGAAAAGGGTGTCGCGTTCGCCTGCGAACTGGCGGAACTGTGTCGGGCGGATGTGCGGACGGAGTGCCGGCTGAGCGATCTGAAGATCGGCTTGAAATGCGGCGGTTCCGACGCCTTCAGCGGCATCACCGCCAATCCCGTCGTCGGCGCCTTGGCGGATAAACTGATCGGGGCGGGCGGCTGCGCGGTCATGACGGAGATCCCCGAAATGTTCGGGGCGGAGCAGCAGCTGCTCGACCGCTGTGTGTCCGAAGAAAAATTCCGCGCCCTCGCGCAGGTCATTCAGGATTTTAAGCATTATTTTGTCAGCCACGGAGAAAAGGTGGGGGAAAACCCCTCCCCCGGCAACCGAGAGGGCGGGATCACGACGCTGGAAGAAAAATCTCTCGGCTGCGTGCTCAAGGGAGGGCATTCCGCCGTCATCGACGTCGTGCGCTACGGGGGAGAGGCGTGCAATCCCGGGCTCACCGTTCTGGAAGCGCCCGGGAACGACGGGACGGCGCTGACCGCGCTGGCGGCGGCAGGGGCGCAGCTCGTCCTCTTTACGACGGGCAGGGGCACGCCGCTCGGCGGCATCGTGCCCACGATCAAGATCTCGTCCAACCATGCCCTCGCCGCGGCAAAACCGCATTGGATCGATTTCGACGCGGCGAGCGCCTTCGGCTGCGGCATCGCGGGCGCCGCGGAAGAATTGATGCGGCTCATCCTCCGCACGGCGGACGGCACGCCCGTCGCCGCGGAGCGGAACCGCTGCCGCGAGATCGCGATCTGGAAGCGCGGCGTCACTTTGTGATCGTCGGAAAGGAGAAAAAAGTGCAAGAATTTATCGGAAAAGATTTTTTGTTGACGAACGAAACGGCGAAGCGCCTGTATCACGAACACGCGGCAGGGATGCCGATCTTCGATTATCATTGCCACCTTTCGGAAAAGGAGATCGAACGGGACGAGCCGTTTGAGGACTTTTTTATGCTGTGGCTGGGCGGCGACCATTACAAATGGAGGCTGATGCGCAACTTCGGCATAGACGAGCGCTTCATCACGGGGGACGCTTCGCATAAAGAAAAATTCGAGGCGTATGTATGCGCCCTCGAAAGGGCGTACGGCAACCCGCTCTATCATTGGTCGCATATGGAACTGCGCGCCTATTTCGGCATAGAAGAGCGCATCTGTACCGCCAATGCGGACGCCGTTTGGGAAAAGGCGAACGGATATATCCGTTCGCACAGGCTTTCTCCCGCTTCGCTGATCGCAGGTTCGAATGTCAGGACGGTCTGCACGACGAACGAGATCTTCGACGATCTGCGCATCTTCGGCCGCATCCGCGAAAAGGGATATCCTTTCCGCGTTCTGCCCACTTTCCGCGCGGATAAGGTCATGAATATCGACGACCCCGCCTTTGCCGCGCATCTCGGCAAGCTGTGCGCCCTCACGGGGGAACTGCGCTCTTTGGACGAACTGGAAGAGGCGATCGTCCTGCGCGTAGGACAATTCCGGGCGGCGGGCGCCGTCGCCGCGGATATCGCCCTGCAGAGGGTGTATCCTCCTCTCCCTCGAAAGGAGGCGGCGCAGGCATTTGCCGCCGCCCGCCGCGGGGAGCCCGTTTCCGAAGCGCAGGCCGCCGCGTATAAATCGTTTGTGACGCAAACGGTCATGCGCGCCTGTGCGGCGAAGGGGCTTGCCGTGCAGCTGCACATCGGCGCGATGCGCAACAACAACAGCCGCATGTTTGCCCGCTTGGGCGCGGATACAGGCTATGACAGCATCGACGACGGCGTCGGCATATCGGCGCTGGCGCGGCTGATGGACGTCCTCGACGGTGCGGGCGAACTGCCTAAAACGGTGCTTTTCAACTTGAATCCCGCATGGAATCTGCCGCTGACGACGCTTGCGGGGTGTTTTCAGGATGCGAGCGCGCGCGGCAAGATCCAATTCGGCCCCGCGTGGTGGTTCCTCGATCATCTGGACGGGATCCGGGCACAATTGGACGCGCTTGCCGCGACGGGGCATATCGCCACGTTTATCGGCATGCTGACGGACAGCCGCAGCTTTTTGTCCTATCCCCGTCACCATTATTTCAGGCGCATCCTGTGCGATTGGCTGGGCCGCAAGGCGGAGGCGGGCGAGATCGGCTACGACTTCGACGCGTTTGCCGCCGTCGTGCGCGATATCTGTTACAACAATGCCGCCGCCTATTTCGGTGCGGATACATGACGGCGGGATCGAAGAGGGAATGCGATCCCCGCCGCCCTTAAAAGGGGACGGGCCCGCTGCGCCGTTTTGGGGCTGCGTAAAATAAATTGTGAGATTTTCACTTCCGGAAATGGGGGAGACCATTCACGGAGATGGTTTTTTTACAAACCCCGGCGGCAAGGGAGCAAATCAAGCCGTCGCAGCGGCACGGGCCGGAGCAAAAACGTATTTTTGCGGGCTTGTGGGAGAAGATCTATACGGCGATACACTTGCCGACGAGCTCAAAAACAGCAACGTGGATATAAGTTTGCTCGGCAGGGTACGAGGCTGTTCCAGAGGCGTGGCGGTGATCACCGTCGTACAGGGAGACAACTGTATCGTGCTTGACGGCGGGGCAAATATGCGGGTCGCAGAGAAAAATGTTGACGAGTACCTGAAAGAGGCGCATGGCGGCGATGTTTTGCTTATACAGCAAGAAATTCCTTCACAGACGGTTGTATATGCGCTTAAAAAGGGAAAGGAAAAGGGAATGCTTACCCTTTTGAACCCTGCGCCTGCGCAAAATTTCAACAAAGAGGCGCTGCGATTTGCAGATATCGTTCTTCCCAACGAAACCGAAGCGGCGGAGCTTTCGGGCGGAGCAGGATATAGCGAAGCGGCGGAAAGACTTGCGGAAAACGGGTGCACGGTGATCGTTACGCTCGGCGCGCAGGGGTGTTATATTTTCACGGACGGGCTGGGGGCGGGCATGGCGTGCCCTAAGGTGAAGGCGGCGGATACCACCGCCGCGGGAGATACTTTTTGCGGTTATCTTGCGGCGCGTTTAGCCGAAGGGCGGCCGCTCGAAAAAGCGGTGGATGATGCGTTGGCGGCGGCGTCGCTTGCCGTTACGCGCCGCGGCGCTCAAAAATCGATCCCGTTCGCGAGTGAAGTGGAGCAATTCAAATCACAACCGGCCGAATAATAAGGATGCAAGACAAAGAGCCATGAAAAACAATGCGTTTTTCATGGCTCTTTTATCGGGATGTAGGCAGGGCTCTTCGAGTTACGGCAAGACATTGATAAGTTATATGCCGTCTTATAGAAACCTCAAAGTCATAATTCTATCTGTATCTATAAATTATCTCTCCTATGCTGTAATTTGCGTCCTTCGCAATTTCCGCATAGTAGGGTAAAACTATAATATCATCCGTAACGGGGTCACCGTCGTTTATTTTATTGCGATAGAACAGCGGATAAAGTTTACCTCCATCCTGCAAAACCTCGCCAAACTCCATTTCATCGGACGAGCAGCACCGGATGACAAATACCAGCAAATCATTTTGTTCAAAATAGCTTTCCGTATAAGGGAAGTCGAAATCGTATTGCGAATAATCCTTATAATAGGTAAAGAGTTCGGCTTTATTATATCCGAATGAAAAATTATCTATATCGTCATAATCAAAATCCACTTGTTTGACATTAAGGCCGCTTGAAACATAATCTTTGTATGGATCTTGCGCGCAACCTGTAAATACAGTCAATATGCTGAGCAGCAGCAGAATAAATGACATAATAATTTTTTTCATACGATACTTCTCCTCTTTGTTTTATTGCTCGATAAATTCTGCTGTGTCTATCTCTATTTTGTCCATTTTTACCAACAAACAGCCCTGCGCGGGCATTGCCGCATCACCGACCCCGTTCCTCTTTTCGATTTCGACTAAAACACTCACTTTTTTCCCTTCGATGGCGATCTTTTTCAAGCTATAATCCCGCCCCGGATATATTTCGGGATGAATATACAAAAGCAACATTTCATTTGTAAAATCGACGACAAAAGAATCCCTTTGAAAAATTTCGTCAAATGCTGTGCTGTCGACAATAATAAAAGTTCGAGTTAGAGGAGCTGTTTCATCATAAATATATCTTTCTGATTGCTCATCGTTCTCATCATAGTTTTCGTTCAGATAATACGCCTTTACGCGATTTTCCCGGAGAAAATCATTAAGAAGCCACAGTTCAGCATCATTGAACAATTCTGCATTAAATGTATCGCCACACCCCGCCGCGCCGAGCAAACAGCACGTTAAGATAACGGTACACATAATGCGCATAAACTTTTTCATATTATACCTTCAATTATTAAACGCCGCAACTTAACGTTTTACTCATGTCATAGCGATTATATTACAAGAACGGATAGATTGCAATACTCTTAACGATCTACACTGTTTGTAAAGGCATGCACGCGGATTGTCTATCTTAATTATACAGGATCCCGTGTTCTTTTTCAAGTCAATTTCTGATTTATGCCAACTGGTATCTTTTTAAGCATTGTCCTCCTCGTAAACAAGAAGTTATCTTCGGGTCCCGTCATCGTTAAACCTCTTTTTCAAAGCGGCTTCCGTTGGGAAAATAGAAGAGATTAAAACTATGACTTGAATCGCTACAAGAATAAGTGTGACAATTCCTATTATGTTGTCATCGCTACAGTAAAACGGAATGTGTATGACAACAGATGGAACTAACATAATGAATCCAATCCTCCACCAAAGTTGTCCGCAATACTCGTGAGCGAATTTCCATGTATCCATATTTTTCATAGAACGAGCTGTTCTATATCCTATTACTCTATTTATCTGTTTAGGGCAATGCTTCCACATCATTCTTCCCACAACAAGCATTATGATAGGAATTATTAAATTGCAGATTAGCATAAGCCACCAAAACCACATAAGAACTCTTACCTCCACAACTTCAAGTTTTCCAAAGCCGATGGATTGTTTTCAAGAATCGCCCCAACAGTCGGGCAGGTTTCTAAATTTGAACAATCTCCGCAGGTGGAAACACCTTTATTTAACGCACACTTCCGAATCCCGCACAGGCTATCGCAGAATACCGTTTTTGCCCCATTCATACGGCAGCCCTCGCAGTTAATATGTTCCGGCAGAATGGGGGCGTTGTTTAGCTCTGCCCACAGCTTCGCAGTTTTCTCCCGCAAAGCCTGATCGTCATTGACGGTCGCTATGTATGCGTCGCACTTTTCGCAGTCCAATCCGCAGTATCCGATCATATCTTTCATAGGTTATCTCCTGTCAGTATTTTTTATCTATTATCCATGCCTAATAGTAGAATGGCTTCGGTCAAATTGCATTGATCTCCCTTTCCAACTGCACCATTGCGTTCATGATCTCTTCAAAACTCGGTTTTTCCCCGAACAACATATTTTGCATGTGTTCGTAATCCGAACGGAGCTTTCCGACATTATATTCGGGCGGCAATAATTTCATCGTGCCGCGTTTTGCAAGGTCATATCTTGCCCACGGACAGCGGTAAAATTTGTCTTTGAATCTTACAACGCGCTCCAGCAAATCGTTATCCTGCAAGGCATTATCCTTTACGGGCGTTTGCATCATTTTATACAGATCGTAATAATGCCGCGAATATCTTAACGGGAAGGGACGATCTTCGGGGCGAAACGCCTCTCTATGCAAAATCGTGACCTTTTCCCAGAACGTGCGTTCCGGCAAAACGGTCAAGACCTCCGTTGACGGTTGCTCAAAAAGCCGTGCATATTGTTCAGCGGCGTAGGGCGTGATCATCGCATATTTGACGGGCGTCCAAGCGGCAAGCGCGCCTATTTCAAGGCGGATCTCTTGAAGGATCGATGTATCGGAAAAACTATTCGGATATATGATCTTTACCGTCTGCGCGTCATCTCCGTCCATAAAGCAGCGGATATTCTCGCCAAGTTCGGCGGTCAGATCGGAAACGATCGCCGGAAGAAACGTATCGCGCAAAAATACTTCAGCGCGGGCATTTGCTTCTTTGTTGAACGCGTCCTGTTTGGTGTTGCTGCGTTGCTCCCACGGCTCGTTGATGCCGTATCCGAGAACGCGCCAATCGAGGATCAGATCGATATCTTCCGAAAACCGTTCTATAAGGCCGTAAGCCTTTGATAAACTCGTACCGCCTTTGAATGCGATCTTATCTTTCCACGCGCAGCGGTGAAAGAGGTAGTCGAGCATATAGCATACCCAAAAATCCTTTTCGACAATGGCATCCGTCATTCCCGTTTTAGCGGCTGTATTATGGAAGAGCGCTTTTCTGTCGCGTTCATTGATTTTTGCGATATTTCTCATTTTCAACCTTTACAAATTTGTTTAATATATTCGTAGATCCATGAGGTGGCGGTCTTCGCCTCGTTCAACATCGTCGTTTTTTCCTCGGCAGAGAATAATTTCCGTAACTTTTCGATCACGGTTTTATCGACTTTATCTTTTCCCAATGCTTTTAATGCCTGAACGGTCAGCGCGGTCTTGTAAGAAAATTTCGATATATCTTTATTCGTCGTCCTTTTGAAACGGATGACGGTATTATCATAAGAATATTTTTTATAAGGCCCATCGCTGACGTAGAGCCAGACGGCAGGAACTTGCGTCGACAAGGCGAGCAAGTTGAGCGCCGTATCGCCGCAGGGTACGATCGTCCATCCGAAATTACGAGCGATCGCATGGGCAACATTGTCCGGAACGGGAGCAATGTACTCTTTCAGAAAATCACTGTATTCCGGCTTATAATAAACGCCTCTAAGTACCCGTTTGATAAGGTTATCGGCTTCAAGCCGCGTCAATCCGACGCTGGCCGTTTTTTTGTCCGTGATGTCCGTAAAATCGGCGGCGACAAAAACGGCGCCGTTTTCGGAAGCGGAGATCCGGCTTTTAATCTCGCTAAGATAATTCGGTCTGATCATAGCAATACCTCGTTGATAATACTATACTCTTTTTTCAACGAAAACGCAAGGCTTTGCGTGCATAAAGCAAATTACAGACAAATATTTTCAACGATTCCGGTCATCGAAAAACCGATTTGGCACCGTGGCGTGGCGCTTGACTTCGGCGCCCGCGGGCGACAGCGCTCTCGTATCAAGGCTGTCACATATTTTTATGGACACTTTTGCATCATTGTTTATATATCGTTGATAGCCGTTCTATATCGTAGTTATCATACCCTGTTGTTCTTGATGACGATGATAAAAATATTTTAGTAATTTATGGAGAATAAATGCAATTTACGTTGTAGGCACTCCACCAACAAAAAAGCCGTCTTTTAAGCCGGTTTTTTATTTGATAAAATTAAAATTATGGCACGACATTTCACCGACAAAGATCCGACTGTACCGGTAAAAAGTTGCAGTCGGAATTTTTATGTAAAAAAGCCCCACGCAGAGCGCGGGGCATTTGCAACTTGACAAAATAGTTTTGTTTTTGCTTTATAAATTGGGGTTCAGCATTTTATTTTTGTATTGGAAAGGCGTCGTCCCGAAATGTTTTTTAAATTGCCTGATAAAAAACACGGGGGATGAAAAATTGAATTCATTGGCCGTTTCCTCAATGGATTTATACGGATAAATAAGGATGTACTGTGCGGCGCGCTTGATCCTGAGCTGGTTTTTATATTGGATCGGAGAAACGCCCATTTGCTTTTTAAAGAGGGTAAAAAAGCGGGATTCACTCAGATAACAGAGCGCGGCAAGTTGCTTGACGGAGACAGAGCGGTTAAAATTTTTATGCAAATATTCGAGCGCCGGTTCGATTTTCTGGACCAGGCTGCCGCTGGGCGCGACGCTCATTTTGGGCAGCACGGTCGCCAAAATTTCAAAAAAGAGTGAGACGGAAAAATAATTGCTTTCCGGCGCCGACAGAAGGTATCGCTGCAGCCGTTCGTATTTTTCGATCAGGTCGACGACGTCTTGCACATGAAATTTTTGCAGCGGATAGCTGTTATCGTAAAATTCTTTCAGCGGTTTTTCAAAAGCAAAGTGCATGGAAAAATAGGAGATACATGCATGTTTATCGTCCATTTCCCATGCGGAAGCGTAGGTGGAATTTTGCGGGATATAAAAGACATTTCCCGGAGAGAGCGGGATCTGCGTCTTTTTATAAAAGAGCGTACCCGTCCCTTGCAGCATGATGGCGATCGTATGGAACGGCCGCGGTTCGCCGTTATAGTTGCGGGTATAATTGTGCCCGTCCGTATATTTGTTGACGATCAAAGTAGTGATATCAATTTCATTTAATTCCATTTTTTCTCCTAATTTCAGTAGGATCGTGCTATTTTTTAACAGTATAGCATATTGAAAACGCCTTGTCAAGGTGATACAATAAAGATGAAAAAGCATTCAAAAAATAAATTTCGGAAAGAGATAAGGCATATGGATTTTCAGGGAAAGACGGTCATCGTAACGGGCGGAGCATCGGGGATGGGGCTTTTGTCGGGGCAAAATTTTTTCGATCGCGGCGCAAACGTGGTGCTTTGCGACTGTGACGAAGAGGGGCTGCGCCGGGTACAGGCGTCCTTTGCCGATACAGAGGGGCGGCTGCTTGCGCTCGGATGTGATGTCAGGCGTTTTGCGCAGGTGCGGGCCGCCGTGGAAAGAACGGTGAAAACGTTCGGATCGCTTGACGTCATGATCAATTGCGCGGGCGGAAATTCGTGCAGGATCTTCGGGTGCTGGGACGAATTTTGCGACCTTCCGATCGAACAGGTGCAGTGGGGGTTTGAGGTCAATTTGATGGGAACGGTCTATTTTTGTCACGAGGCGATGCGCCAGATGAAGGGGCAAAAGAGCGGGGCGATCGTCAATTTCGGTTCGATCACGGGGATCGAAGGGGATATCTGCGGTTTGGATTACGCCGCTTCCAAGAGCGCCATCATGAACGGACTGAACAAGTCTCTCGCAAAAGAAGGCGCGCCTTACGGCGTCAGGGTGAATTGCATCGCGCCCGGGCCGGTGCTGACGCGTCCCGGCATGGCAAGTATGAAAACGGCGCTCGGCAGAGCCGCCGATCCGCAGGAGATCGTCGATATGGTACTGTATCTCGCATCCGAGGAGAGTTCTTTTGTGACGGGTACGACGATATTGATGGATGGCGGCAGGCATCTTTTAATGAACGGTTGAGCAGAGAAGTGAGAAATATGTTAAAGAATTTTTCGGCGATGGGCGATTTTTCGGTGATCAGTTCGCTGCGGGTCAAGACTTCGGAAAAGGCGATCGAAGACATACGTGATTCAGAAGCGCAGGGGGCGGACGGTTTTTTGCTGCACGCGGAGCTGCTCGACGAGCGCTGCCGCAGCGCGGAGGAGATCGGAAAGATCGTGCGCTCGGCGCAAAGGCCCGTCATGGTTTTGAATTACCGCACAGAGGGCGGCGATACCGATGAACGGTTGAATCAACTGAAACTGGATGCGATCCTTGCCGGCGCCTCCGCAGCCGATGTCCCCATGTATACGTATGACGCCGATCCGGAAAAAAGCCTGCAAGGCTGCGCAAAGCCGTTTGCCGAGGCAAAGCCGGCGGAAGTTTCCATGGACGAAAAAGCGATCGAACGGCAAAAAGCGCTGATCGCAAAGATACACGCCCTCGGAGGCGAGGCGCTGATGTCCGCGCACGTCGGCACGATGCTTTCGGAACATCAGGCATTGGGATTGGCGGAGGAAATGGCGGGGCGAGGGGCGGATATCGTCAAGATCATCGTAAATGCGAAGAGCATGGATGACGTGGCGGAGATCTTTAAGACGATCCGCACGCTGAAACGTTCTTTGCGCGTCCCGTTCCTGTATCAGACGAGCGGCGTTTACGGCAAATTCGTGCGCCCCACGGCATGGATGTTCGGGTCGAGATATATTCTGTGCCACAACCGATATTCGGAGCTTTCCAATCGCGAAAAGCCGCTGATCCGGGATGTCGCGGGGTTAAAAAATAAACTTTGGAGTGAAAATTTTGCGATATGAAGGCAATCGTTATCGGCAGAGACCGATCTCTTGTGTGGCAGGAAGTCGCCGATCCGGAATTGCAGGACGACGAAGTCCTGATAAAAGTCGCGTATGCCGCCGTGAACCGGGCGGATCTGATGCAGCGGGAAGGCAATTATCCCCCGCCGCCGGGCTGCCCGGAGTGGCCCGGGCTCGAAGTATCCGGCGAGGTCGCCGCGGTCGGGAAAGACGCCGCGGAAAAGAGCCAATGGCGAGCGGGCGATAAAGTTTGCGCTTTGCTCGGCGGCGGCGGTTATGCGGAATACGTCGCCGTAAGATATGATATGCTCATGCCCGTTCCCGCAAACTGCACGATGGCGGAGGCCGCAGCCATGCCCGAAGCGTTCGCTACGGCGTATCTGAATTTATGTATGGAAGGCGGGCTGAAAAAGGGCGACGTTTTTCTGATGCACGCGGGCGCGAGCGGACTTGCGAGCGTAGTGATCCCGATGGCAAAAGCGTTCGGCGCGTACGTGATCACGACGATCATCGACGAAAACAAGCGGCAGATCGTGGCAAAAACGGGCGCCGACCTCATCGTCAATACGCTTACCGAAGATATCGTACAGGTTTTGCGGGATCTCGACGCAAAGGGCACGCCCGTCGACCTTGCGATCGATTGCCTCGGCGGCAAAAACATGGGCGAGTGCCTGCCGTATATGGCGTATATGGCAAAATGGATCATGATCGCGACGCTCGCGGGGGATCTTACCGAGATCGACATGCGCAAACTGTATGTGCGCAACGTGCGCATCATCGGCAGCACGCTCCGTTCAAAGCCGCCGCGGGTCAAGGCGGAGATCTTGCAAAAACTTGTCGGCGAAGTATGGGAAAAAGTTTCTGCGGGCGAGATCCGTCCCGCCATTTACGCGGTTTTGCCAATCGCGGAGGCGGAAAAGGCGCATGCGCTTTTGTATGAAAATCAAAGCACTGGAAAAGTGGTGCTGAAAATATAAGGAGAACAGCGATGAAAAAATTGTTCGCGCTTATGGCGGCATTGGCAATGGCGTTTACTTTTGCGGCGTGCGGCGGGGACGGCGAACCGGTAGAGCCCGAAAAGCCCGTCGACCCGCCCGAAGAGCAGGAAAAGACGTATGCGCTCACGCTGGCAGAAGAATCGTTGCTGTTATTGGAGGGGGATACGGGCGTTGCGATCGCGATCGAATCGTTTACGGCCGACGGCGCGGCGGCCGATGTCTCTCTGCTGCAGTACGCGTCGTCTGATCCGGATGTGGTGACGGTGGCGGGCGGCAAACTGAGCGCCGTGGGAGCGGGTAGCGCTATGGTTACGGTCTCTTACGAAAACGCTTCTGATACGCTTGCCGTCACGGTATACGGCGTAGCGGGAACGGAGGACCCGTTTGCAGAAAACGCCGTCAAACTGCACGGCAGAGTGTATCGGAACGAGAGCGGAGACCTTGTCGTCGATAACGTGAATTCGGGCGTGGAATTCGCCTTTTACGGTACGGAATTCAGTATGACGATCAAGAGCGACGCGACCACCGCGCAATATGTGCGCTGTTATATAGACGGCGACGAAGAGGGCGAGCGCGTCTCCGTCAAAAAGCAGACGGAACAGGCGTACGCCTTTGCGGAAGGGCTTGAAGAGGGCGTACATACCGTGCGCGTTTTGAAAATGACGCAGCAAAAGACGGGAGGCAATACCTATTCCCTCGTCATTACGGGGGTCGAAACGGGAGATAATTGCCGTATTCTCGAGCGGGAGGAAGAGCCGGAAGACGTATTGAAGATCGACTTCTACGGAGATTCCATCACCGCGGGCGAGGGGAACCGTTCCAATTCCAAAGAGGACGCGATCACCGTAAAAAATTCGGACGGCACGCAGACGTACGCCGCGTTTACGGCGCAGGCGCTCGGTTCGGAGGGCAGTTTCGTAGGATACGGCGGCATCACGGCCAAATTCCCGTATATGCTGGGGCCGGACATCACGATGTATAACATCTGGCATTGGTATTCCACGCTGAACCGCACGGAATATCCCGTCGATCCGGATACCGATTTCGTCGTGATCAATCTGGGAACAAACGACAGCAGCGCGCCGAACTACACGAGCGAAGCGTTTGCGGCGGATTATCTTTCCCTGCTGAACGAAATGAAGGTCTATTATCCAAACGCGCATTTCGTGCTCTGTTACGGAATGATGGGCACGGTGTACAAAACGGACAGCGCGATCTCCTCCGTCGTGAGGGATTTTGACGGAGAAGCGAGTTATTGCCGCCTGCCGACGAACACCTCCGGCGCAGGCGCGCACCCGACCATCGAGGGGCATCGCGCCGCCGCGAAAGTCTTGACGCAGTTTATCGAAAGGCTCATGTAAATAGTTCGATAATTGTATATCGTTTCCGGATGGTTTTTACAAGCGGTACGCTTGAAAAATAAAAAAAGTGTAGGAGGGAGAAAATGGCAAAAAAGAAATTATTAGTCTTTTTGCTTGCACTGTTCGCCTGTTTTTGCTTCGCTATGGCGGGCTGCAGTTTGAACGAATTGACTGTCACGATCACGAACAAAGAATCGCTGACGGCGGAATGGAGTGAAGGCGGCGCGGACAGGACGATCGAGTTCACTGTCAGGCTCGGCGGCGAAGACGTAGAAGGCGCCGAATATACCGTTTCTTCCGACAACAGCGGCGTGGTTTCGGTAGACGGCACGACGCTCAAAGCGGTCGGCGCCGGTACGGCAACGGTCACGGTCGCAAGCGGAGGCGCGTCCGACAGCGTGAAGATCACGGTCAGCCTGGCGCTCAAGGGGGTCACCATAACCAACAAAGACGCCCTGTCGGCGACCTGGCACGTGGGCGAGGCGGACCGCACCGTAGAACTCGCGTTCGATCCGTCGTCGTTCAACGGAGAGAACACCGGCGCCACGCTCACCTCGAGCGATCCGACCGTGATCAGCGTAGACGGCATGACCTTGAAAGCGGAAAAGATCGGCACGGCGGTCATCACGGTCACGGCAGACGGCTGTGCGGACAGCGTCACGCTTTCCGTCCGCCCGATGCTCGATTCGCTGACGATCGCGAACAAAGCGGAAATGGAAGAGGATTGGGTCGCGGGTGCCGCGCGCACGCTTGCGCTCGCCTTTGAGCCGTCCGATTATTTCACGAGCGAAAACACCCCCGTTACGGTTTCCTCGTCCCCCGAAAATCTGATCTCGGCGGATGGTACGAAACTGACGCTTGCGGGCGATATCGCGGGCGGAACGGAAGTTACGGTCACCGTTACGGCGGAAGGCGCCGACGACACGTTTACGTTCACGGCAGTGCGTGCGGCGCCCGTCGTGAGTTTCAGCGGGGTACAGCCGGGCGATCTTTACGAAAGCACGGCAGAAGGCGGCACGGTCAGCGTTTTGGAAGGCACGCAGGTGATCATGCTGCCCGACGTTACGGCGACAGCGTGCGACGGCAGTAAAATCGACGAGAGCGCGATCACCGTCACGCACAGCGACGGCATCGATACGGACGGATTCGGCACGGTCTATCCTGCCGAGGGTACGCATACGGTCACGTATACGGTCGCCGATCCCATCGATCCTTCTCTTAAGACGAGCAAGACGCTCACGATCAACGTGTACAGAAAAGTCTATACCCAAATCACGGACTGGTGGCTGACCACGGACGATCTGTTTGCGGAAAACGCCGCGCAGACCGCGACCTCTCGGTATCCGGACGGTTACGCCCTCGGCATATTCAATATGGAAGCGGGCACGCAGTACTACGCCGAAGTGACGTTCCGGGGGATCGTGTCCGGCGGCTCGCTTGTCGGTTTGGGGCATTTTGAAGACGGATCTCGTGCGCCGAGTTTCGTGAACGTGCTTCTTACATCGGACAATGTCGCAGACAGCTCCAATTCTTTCCGCGCGGCGGATCTGGGAGACAATTCGACGTGGACGAGCATAACGGGCAACGTCGTGAATTATACGAAAGCGCAGCTGGAAGAGATGGGCGTTTATCCCGAAAACTTGGCCGACGTAAAAATTGCCGTTGCAAGGAACGGGGATATGTTCTATTGCTTCATCGACGACAAATTCGTTGCATCGGTTTCGAGCGCGGACATCAGGGGCGGTTATTTCAGCGATAAGGATACGATTCCGGGCATCTTCGGATATAACTATGCGGGCGTCACGGTGTCCGGCATGCAGTATTATGCAGGCACGCAGGCGGAAGAGAAATTGCAGGAACTGCTGGACGCGATCCCCGTGGAAGTGGAAATCACCAACAAGGCCGCTTTGACCGCATTGTGGACGGAAGGCGACGCGGACAGGACGATCGAATTTACCATAACGCGCGGCGGCGCTGCCGTGGAAGATCCCGAATATCAGATAACCGCCGGTCAGCCGGATATCATCGAAATAGACGGCACGATCCTCAAAGCGGTGGGCGCGGGAACGGTCACGATCACCGTAACGTGCGGCGATGCGTCCGACAGCGTGGAGATCACGGTGGGCGGAGCCCGCACGGCGCCGACGCTCTCGCTGAGCGGCGCGCAGCCGGGAGATTATTTCCGGGTCACGGAAGAAGGCGGCACGATCGGCGTTCTGGAAGGTACGCAGATCACCCTGCCCGCTGTTACGGCGACGGACTGTGAAAATAAACCCATCGCCGACGTGCAGGTCGTATACAGCGAAAATTTCGGAACGCCCGCGGAAGGCGTGATCACGCCGCCCAAAGGTACGCATACGGTCACGTATACGGTCGCGGACCCCATTGATCCTTCTCTTAAGACGAGCAAGACGCTCACCGTGAACATATACAGAAAGGTATTTGCGGACGGCGCGTGGATGAAGACTGACGGTTTGTTTACAGAGGATGCGGCGCAGACGGCAAGCCCGAGCAACAGCGAATACGGCGTCGGCGTATTCAATATGGAAGCGAGCAAACTCTATTATGCCGAGGTGACGTTTACCGGCACAGGCGGTCTTCCCGGTCTCGGACATTTCGTAAACGCAGATCAAGACCATATTTTTGTAAACGTATTTCTGACCACCGGCGGAGACAGCAACGCCAATTCCTTCCGCGCGACGGAATTCGGGCCCGCTTCCGGAGGTTGGAGCGGCATTACCGGAACGATCAAAAACATCACCCGCGGCGAGTTGGAATCGCAAGGTCTGTATCCCGCAGATCTGACCAACGTCAAATTCGCAATCGCCAGAAACGGGAACGATTTCTATTGCTTCGTCAACGATAAACTGGTGGCACAGATGACGTGCGAATATTTCAACGATAAGGACACCACGCCGGGCGTGTTTGGTTATAACTTTGCCAACGACAAAGTTACGAAGATGCAGTATTACGGCGGCACGCA
>CALVHS010000030.1 GCA_944328665.1 uncultured Clostridia bacterium
CATCTCAAAGGGCAGTGCGATCTTTTCGACCGTATATTCGCGTCCCGTTTTGGCTTCGCTCAGTTGCATGTGTTTCTCCCGTACGGCGGGCGTCTCCGCCCGCGATCGTATTATATTATCGCACAAAGCGCGTCCCTTGGCAAGGGAATCGCCGCCGCCGTAAAAATTTTTTTCGAGGCGGTTGCTTTTTGCCGCGGAAGGTGATATGATAAGAAAGGCGGCGGCAGCCGCACATCACTTTTGCGAGGCGGAAAATGAAGCCGATCTTTTTGGAAAACAAAGGGCGAACGCGGATGATCGCACACCGCGGGCTGGCGGGCATCGAAAGGGAAAATACGCTGCTCTCTTTCGTCGCGGCGGCGAACCGCAGCTATTTCGGGCTGGAATGCGACGTACACGTCACGGCGGACGGGCAGTATCTCGTCTTTCACGACGATCGCACGGGCAGGATCTGCGAACGGGATCTTTCGATAGAGGGGAGCACCGCGTCGCAGCTGCGCGCGCTGAAGATGAAGGACGCGCAGACGGAGGCGTATACCGACGCGTTCAGGATCCCCACCCTTTCCGAATATCTGGCGGTGTGTGCCCGTTACGAAAAAACGGCGGTCATCGAACTGAAAAACGAGATGCGTCCGGCGGATATCGCGGCGATCCTCTCCCTCTGCCGAAAGGAATACGACCTCGGCAAAGCCGTCTTTATCTCTTTTTGTTTTGAAAATCTCGTGCAAGTGAGAAAGCTGCTGCCCGCGCAGGCGGTGCAGTATCTCTGCGGGGAGTATTCGCCCGAACTTTTGGAAAAGCTGCGCGCGCATGCGTTCGATATCGACATTTGGCACGGCGCGCTCACGGCGGAAAATATCGCCGCGCTGCACGGGGCGGGCATCGCCGTCAATTGTTGGACGTGCGACGAAAAGGAACGGGCGGAAGAGCTCATCGCCTGGGGGGCGGATTACATCACCAGCAACATCCTCGAATAAACGAAAAAACTCCGAAGCCGCCGCGGCTTCGGAGTTTTTACAACAAAGGTCAGATCGTTTCGCGCTGAACAAGGCGGGGGGAGATCGTCGTGATCCCTTCGATGGTCTCTCCCTGCAGCAGTTTCGTCAGCCCTTCCACGGCGAGGCTGCAAAGCTGTTCCAGCCCGTTGTCGACGCTGCTCAGATGGGGGGTGGTGCACTGCGTGATGACGGAATTATTGTATCCTACGACGGAGATGTCCTCCGGCACGCGCAGGCCGCGGCGGAGCGCCGCGTTCAGAACGCCCGCGGCCAGCATGTCGTTGGCGGCGATCACGGCGTCGATCTTTTGCAGGACGCCGTACATTTCCTCGAACTTTGCGCCGGCGGAATCGGGCGTCGGCCCGCAGCGGACGGTGCGCCCGGCGGGGTCTAACCCGCATTCCTGCATGCCCTGCCGGAAGCCCGTCAGCTTCAAGTTGCCGCTGTAGGTGTCCGCGTCATACAAGAACAAAAAGTTGTGATGCTTCGGGCAGATCTCGTGCACGCATTCGCGCATGGCGGAAAAGTCGTCGCAATAGAAGGAATAGATGTTTTCGCTGCGGACTTTGCCGTTGATGATCACGAGCGGGCAGTGCTTTGCCGCATTGACGAGGTAGGCGTTGTTGCCGTATTCGTCCAAAAAGACGGAACCGATCAGGATGACGGCGTCCACCTGTTTGGTGATCAGCATTTCGATGGATCGCTGCTTTTGCAGATAATCTTCGCCCGTGCAGCTGAGGATGATGTGGTGCCCGCGTTTGCGAAGGGAAGATTCGAGCAGGCTGACCGCGGTCGCGTAGTACAGGTCTTGCAGATTATAGCACACGATGCCGATCAGGTTGCCCGAAGTGCGCAGGGACAGGTTTTGCGCGATGGCGCTCGGCACATAATCGTGGCTGCCGATCACGGAAAGCACCTTTTCCTTTGTCTTGGCGCTGACCGAGGGGGAATTGTTCAGCACGCGGGACACGGTCGCGATCGAAACGCCCGCTTCGTGCGCGATGTTGTAGATATTCATTTTGGCGGGCTTCTTTTTCGGTTGTTTTTCCACGGTTTCCTCCTGAAAGACCGAAAACGGGTCAAAAAGCACGGGCGATCCGCGCGGAACGTGAGGCATATGCCCTCACAAAGAAAATGTAAGCGTTTACGCTGTCCTCTTTTTCAGTTTAACAAATTGCGCGCCGTATGTCAATGATTTTCAATTTTTATAGGAGAATATATCGTCCCGGCCTCTCGTTTTTTACGGAACGGAGGCAGAGGTGCCCGCAGCGTCGCTGCGGGCACCTTCCGTATGATCCGTATTTGGAAAAAGGGCACGCGCCCATGCGGGCGGCTATGCGTCCTCGGAGGAGGGCGCAAAGGGGACGGTCGCGGAGAATACGGATCTCTTTTCCGTCCGTTCGTAGGTCAGGTCTCCGCCCATCGACTGCATGAACTGTCGGCACATGTACAGCCCCAATCCGAGATTCTCCTCCTGCGGGGCGGCGGTGTAATAGGGGCGGAAGGCGTCCACGCCCGGTTCGATGCCGACGCCGTCGTCCGTCACGGTGATCTTGCAAAAGCGTGCCGACGGGCGCACGGCAACGGCGACGTACGTGCAGCGCGCATGTTCGATGGCGTTGAAGATGAGGTTGTTTAATACGGAAACGAGGGCGTTCCGCTTGGCAAAAGCCCACGCCGGCTCCGTCTCGCAGAACAGACGGATGCCGTGCGCTTCGCAATCCGGCCGCAGCGCATCGCACACTTCGTTCGTGACGGCGGCGATATCCATCGGCGCGGATACTTCCGCCGTATAATTTTGGCGCGCATATTCCTGCAATTCGGTCAATCCCGCGCGGATGCCGCGGATCTTTCGTTCGATCAAGGACATTTCCTGCCTCCTTGCGGGCTCTCGTTCCTCTTTCAGTAAGCCTGCGATCGCCTGTTCGATGTGTACGACGGGCTTTTTCAGGTCGTGGGAGAGATAGCGCAGGAGCTGTTCTCTGCTGTCGATGATGTCGTGCAGTTCGTCTGTCTGCCGGTGCACTTCCGTTTGCAGGTTCTGCGTCAGGTAGATGTTTTGCCGTTCCAGTTCGATAAAGAAGATGCCGCCCATCGCCGCCGCGGTGCAGGCGAGCAGGACGAGGAGCCACAGGGCGGAAGAGCCGAGGAGCAGGATCGAGGGGGAGAACAGGGCGCATGTCGCCGCATATGCCGCGGCGACGGCGGGGATGAGCAGTTGTTTGGCGCCGCGCCCCCGCAGGGCGGAAAGGAGCAGCGAGACGCACAGCATCCCGCCGACGGCGAGCATGCCCGCGGGCAGCAGGGCATGCGCCGTCGGGGAAAAGGGCGCCGCGAGCGCCGCCGCGAAAAAGAAGAGGGAAACGACGGCAAAGACCGCCCACAGGGGAAGCCTGCCCGCCTTTTCACGCAGGGAAAGGAGGGCGGCCGCGGGGATGAGGACGGCTCCCCCGCAGAGCATCGCCGCGGCAGCGTACGGAACGGCGCAGACGGAAAAGAGGCGCATGCGGAGGAATGAGACCGCAAAGATGCCGAACACGGAGAGCGTCTGCGGCAAAAAGGCGAAGGTGCGCTTGAGGATCGCCGCAAAGACGAGCACGGCGAGCAGCAGTGCGGAAAAGACGCATACGACCAGCAGAAAGGTGTGATCTCTGTCCGACGCGGCGCGCACCGCTGCGTCCGTTCCCGCCAGAGGGGAGGAAAACAGGAAGGGTGCGCCGCTTCCGGCTTCATAATGGATGGTCACCGTCGTCGCGCGGATCAAAAGATCCGGCGCCATGACATGCCTGTTCGCATAAAAGGAAAGGTCGATGAAAAACGGTTTACTTTCGGAGACGTGGTTTTCCGTCTCGCCTTCGTATTCCGTATAGTGGATGAAGTTATAGTTTTCGATCTCGCCCGCCGTTTGTTTGAGTTCCGTGCGCACATAGACGTTCGCCGCCCCCGCAAAGGCGGGCAGCAACAGCGTAAAATGCCAGGAATTGTCCCCGCCGAGGTAAGGGGCGAGCGCCTCGCTCTTTTGCGTGAAGGCAGCGTCAAACGGGTCGAGGTTCAAAAAGACAAATTGCAGCGTGCCCCGCGCCGCAAAATCCCGGAAGGACGTAAGGTCGACGACTTCGCCCGCGATGTCGGAATGCGGGATAAGAAAAGCATCCGGCGTATAGTTTGCATAGCGCAGGGAATGCAGCCCGGGGAGGTCTTCGATATCATATGCGGCGATCTCCGTTTCGGCGGTGCCCTCCGTGCGCAGGACTGTGAGGGGGGCGGGCGTGTCCGACGCCGCAAAATGCAGGGACAGGGAGGCGATCGCGCATATTGCCGCGGTAAAGAAAAGCGTCAGCAGGTTCTTCACTGCTTTTTTGTTCATTGTTCTTCCTCCGACGTGACAAAGGAGTATCCTTTGCCGAATTCTGTACGGATCAGGTTCTTTTTTGTGATCTCTTTGAGTTTGCGGCGCAGGTTAGAGATGTGGTAGCGGATGGTCGTCGTCTGCAAACTCGGGGCGTCCCAAACCTTTTTGTAGATATCCGACGAAGTGAAAAAGGTGTCCGGGTGACGCATGAGAAAGTGGAGGATGTTGAATTCGCTGCAAGTGAGGTGCAGCACGGTGTTCCGATAGACCGCCGTCCGTTCGACGATATCCAAAACGACGCCGGAAAGGTGTAAGACGGCGGAGGAACGGGGCGACATACGCAGTGCGAGGTGGGCTTCAAGCAGGGCGGGCGAACAGGGCTTGACGATATAGTCGAGCGCGCCCGCATGCAGACCGGAAATGATGATGCGTTCTTCGGCGAGGGAGGACAGGATGACAACGGGAGGCAGGCCAAGCGGTAGGGAAAAGAGTTCCAGCCCGTCGCCGTCGGGCAGCAGCAGGTCAAGGATGACCGCGTCAAAGCGTTCCTTTTGCAGGACGGCGATACCGGCCGCCAGCGTTGCGGCGCGTACCACGGTGTTTTTCTTTTCCGTAAAGAATCCTGCGATCTCTTTTGCGAGGACGGGATCGTCTTCGATCAGGAGCAGTCTTCTGTAAAATACATCCTTCATACATTCCACCTTTCGACTAAAGTATATCATAAACCGGTATGTTTTGCAATCGTATCGAGGGAAAAGTTTGTTCGTTAGGATTTGTTAGGAATGGTACAAAAAGGCGTTTTCCTTCGGACACGGGGCGCTTTCGGATGGTATAATAAATAACGTTAGTATATATTCACGGAGAACCGCGGGAGGGAGGAAAAGATGGGCTTTTTCAAGAAAAAAGTTTTTACGCCGTTTGCCGTCGTTTTGCTCTGCTTACTGTTTGCCGGGGCGGCTTTTCTCGCTACCTATTTCGGCATGCGGCCCGGACGGCGCGCGCAGGGCGACCTGTATGCCGCCGCCGTCGCCGATTCCGTCACGGCGGAGGAGGAAGAGATCTTCCCCCTCGTCACCCTCACGCAAGGGGCGGACATGGTCACTTGGAACGAGGACGGCAAGCGGGTGCTTTTGCTTTCCTGGAACGATTCTCCCGAAGTGTATGCCGAGGGGGCAAAGATCGTCGCAGACGGAGAGATATGGACGTTTACCGACGGGGAGATCTTGTCTTGGTACCGCGCCCACGGAGAGGGGGTCGAAGGGTGGGAGATGCGGCTCAAACAGCTGATCGGGCTCCCCCCGTCGAGCGATTATACGCATATGACCGCCTTTTGGGTAGACGTTGCCGACGTGATCCGCCCCGCCTATCAGCCCGACGTCACGAAGCAGATCGACGCTTCCGATCTCGGCGGAGGGGCCTTGGGGGAATACGAGGCGTGGTTTGACGGCAATATCGTCTATTCTTATTTTACCTCCGCCTATCCGTGGACGCGGCTGGGGTATACCTATGACTGGGCGGAAGGCAGCGGCGAATACGGGCTGACGGAATTTCTCGTTCTCGGCGGCGCCGAGGCGGAAGTGGAATTTACGATGACGACGGAAGAATTTATCCGTTATTTGGAGGAACGCGTATGACTTGTACAAATCAAAGGCCCTGCCCCTGCACGTATGACTGCCCGCGCCACGGAAAGTGCTGCGAGTGCGTGGCGCATCACAGGGACCACGACGAGGGCGTGCCCGGCTGTTTTTTCAGCGCGGAAGCGGAAGCGACGTACGACAGGAGCATCGAAAACCTGTATCGCGATCACTGCAGGAATAAAAAAGAGGAGAAAAAACAATGACGATCGAAAAGAGTACGGAAGGCAAAGAATTGCGGCTCGCGCTCGCGGGGCGGCTGGATACGACGACCGCGCCTCAGCTCGAAACGGAGTTGAAGAGGAGCATCGGCGGCGTAGAGAGCTTGGTCTTGGATTTTACGGCGCTGGAGTACCTTTCCTCGGCGGGGCTGCGCGTCTTGCTTGCGGCGCAGAAAGTGATGAACAAGCAGGGAAAAATGGTCATCCGCGGCGTCAACGAAACGATCGCCGAAGTGTTTGAGATCACGGGCTTTTCCGAGATCCTGACCGTCGAACAGGATGCGTGAGGACAGGGTCGCGCACAGCGTAAAAAAGCTGTATGCGGACGCGGAAAACGCATACGCGGTCAACGCGCGCAATTTGCGCGAGATCCTTGCCGCAAACGCGGATACCGTCCTCGGAAGGCGCGCGGGATTTTCTTCGGTGGCGGACGCCGCCGACTGGGCGCGCGCCCTGCCGCTCACCGAATATCCCTTTTACGAAGAATACGTCCTCCGCGCGGCGGCGGGGGAGAAAAACGTCCTTACGGCGGAAGACGCGTACACGTTTTTGTATACGTCCGGCACCATGGGAAAGCGAAAGATGCTGCCCCTGTGCGAGACGGCGCTCTCCCGCTACGGTTCTTATATCTGCGACATCCCTTTTTATCTTACGGGCACGCGCGGCGGGACGCACCTGCACACGAGCGTGTTCTGTCCTCCCGACGGGCGGGGAGGCCAGCTGCTCTCCTCGGCGTATTTCGGCTATCTTTATTGCGGCGGGCAGGTGGAAGGGCGCTATCTCGGCGGCAGGCGGCTGAACTTTGCGGGCGATATTTCTGCGGTGCCCTACGTAAAACTGCGCATTGCGCTCGCCTGCGCGGATCTCTGTTCCTTGCAGTCGATCTTTTTGTACGATACGCTGCTCTTTTTCGGGTATCTCGGCGAGCATTGGCAGACGCTCTTGCGCGACCTGCGCGACGGGCGCGTCTCGGCGGAGCTTTCCGCGAGGGCGAAGGAGGCGCTTTGCGCCGCCTCTGATCCGACGCGCGAACGGCTCGCGGAACTGGAGCGCGTCTTATCGCGCGGCGACTTTACGCAGATCGCCCGAAAGCTGTGGCGGGGGCTGCGCTTTGTGTGCGGCATCGGCGGAGGAGAACAGACGTGGCAGACGGAGATGCTGCGTAAATATATCGGCGATACGCCCGTATGTTATTTTACCTATACCTCGTCCGAGGTGATGGCGGGCGCCGCGGCGCGCATGGACGGGGCGGAATACGTCCTTATGCCCGAAAGCGCATATTATGAATTTTTGCCGGCCGGCGGCGGCGAGACCGTCGCCATGGAAGACGTGGCTGTCGGCGAGTGTTACGAGCCGGTCGTTACCACGTTTTCGGGGCTGTACCGTTACAGGACGGGCGATATCCTCCGCGTTACGGGCAGGCTCGGACAGGCTCCTCTCTTCGAAGTTGCGGGGAGGGTGGGGCACTTTCTCGACATCGCGGGGGAAAAGCTGGACGGAGCGACCCTCGCGGAAGCGGTGCGCAGGCTCGCGGCGGACGGGATACAGATCCGCGATTTTACCGTTTGCACGGCGAGGAGCGTCCCCGGGCGATATGTGTTTTTTCTCGAAACGGAGGCGGACGCCGCGCGCTGTTCCCGTCTCCTTGACGGCGCGCTGCACGCGCTGTCGCACGATTATGCGGAATTGCGCGCGCTCGGCATGATCGCCCCGCCCGAGGCGGTGCCGTGCGAAAAATTTGCGATCGACGCCGCGCTGCACGCGGGCGGGCTTTCGCACAGAAAGGAGGGCGTCATCGCCGGGGAGGCGGTGTACCGCGCGCTGACGGAAGGGCGGAGGAAAAGGCATGAAGAGTGAATTTTCTTTGATCCGCAAACTCTATCTCGGCGCGCTGCTCCCCAACGTCATCGCCGTGCTCGGCGGCACGATCAACGTGTTTTTCGACGGCCTGCTCGTGGGCAGGCGGTTGGGCGACGCGGGGTTGGAGGCGGTCAACCAGACGCTGCCCGTCTATCTCGTGCTCTGCGCGGTCGGCTCGCTCATCGCCTCGGGCGCCGCACAGCTCTCGGCCTTGGCGTTCGGCTCGGACGACAAGCGGGAGGGGAAGCGCGTCTTTGGCTGCGCCATGACGCTCGCGCTGATCGCCGCGGCGGCGGTGTGTGCGGTAGGGTTGGCGGCGGCGCGGCCGCTCGCGCGCCTCTTGAGTACGGAAGAGACATATGCCTACGCGCTCACCTATCTGCGCGTCACGCTGTTCTGCGGCATATTCAAGGTGATGCTGTATGTGCCCTATTTCTATTTACGGTTAGAGGGCAGGAACAAGCGTTCGATGACGGCGATGCTCTGCATGACGGCGCTCAACATTGCGCTCGATTATCTCCTCCTCTTCGTGTTCGACTGCGGCGTGGCGGGCGCGGCATGGGCGAGCGGCATTGCCACGGCGGCGGCGTGCCTGATGAGTTTTCTCTTTTTATGTTCGCGCGGCGGGAATTTTTCTTTTTCTTTTGCCCTGCCCAAGCGGAGAGATATCGGCGCGGTCTGCCGCTTCGGAGCCATGATGGCGCTGAACAACGTCCTGTCGGCGGTCAAAATTTTTGCTGTCAATAAGATCCTCGCGCGGTTTTCTTATGCCGGGGCGACCGCCGTTTTCGCGGTGGTAAACAATATTTCCGAATTTTCCATCTGCGTGCAGAACGGCGTACCGCAGGCGTCGGGCGCCATGACGGGCATTCTGTATGCCGAAAAGGATATGCCGTCCGTAAGAGGGCTGCTGAAAACGCAGCTCGCCGCGGGGACGGCGCTGTCGCTGCTGCTTGCGGCGGCGATGTGCGCGCTCTCCGGAAAGATCGGGGGCTGGTTCGGAAGCGCCGCCGACGTGCGCGCTGCCGTCTGTCTGTTTGCCGTCGGGCTTCTTCCCGCCACGTGCAACAACATCATGTGCTATTATTACAACGCTACGGGCAGCGTGCTGATGTCAAACGTCATAAACGTGAGCCGCGGCTGTCTTGCCGTCGTCCTTTTCTGCTTTGCGTTCAGCGGGTTCGGGCAGTGGGTGTGGCTGTTCTATCTCGCGGCAGAACTGTTCACCGCGGCGCTCTTCCTGCTTGCGGGCTGCGCCGCGGGCAGGCGACGCGGGCGGCAGCCCTTTTATCTGCTCGATGCCGGCGCGGAAAGCGAGGGCAGGTCGCTTGCCTTTTCCGCAGAGCGCACGCCCGAAGGGAGCAGCGAAGCCAGCATCCGCGTCAACGGCTTTTGCGAGGAAAACGGCCTTTCTCCCAAGACGACGATGGCGGTGAGCCTTTCCGTGGAGGAGATGCTCACCGTGCTTGCGGAAAAGGTGCCGCTGCGCGCGGGAAAGACGGACGTGCGCGTGCGCATTTCCGAGGATGAAGTGATCGTGCGCATCCGCTCGGGCGGCAGGCGATACAATCCCATCGCGCTCGCGCAGGAGGAGGAATATCTCGGCATGCGCCTTCTTCTCGGATTGGCGGAACGCACCGAGTATCAAAGCGCGCTGGGCGTAAATACTTTCGTCATTTTTCTGCGGACGCAAGCCGTCCCGCATTCAGGAGAACGTTCGTGAAAAAAATAAAACAACTGCGGCTTTCCCAAAAGATCATGTTGGGCTTTGCACTGCTTGGCGTGCTCATCTGCGTCTGCACGGGCGTTACCGGTTATTTTCAGTACCGCGACAACCTGCAGAGACTGTACAACACGACCGCTTACGACATCGCCGAGACGGCAGTCTCTTACTTCGGCGAAGAAGAGCTGGCGGAATATGCCGCGCTGACGCTCGGCTACGACGACGGCACGGTCTCGGAAGAGGAGATCGCCTCCGTCCGCGCGTCCGATCGTTACCGTACCCTGTCCGCGCAGCTCGACGCCCTGCGCGGGGCGATGGACGCCAACGACGTGTTCGTTTTTTGCCTCGATCTGGAGACGCTCAACGCCTATGCGGGCGACCGCGAGGGATGGGAGCCTCTCCTTTATCTCTTCGACAGCTATACCGTCCCCGAATATTCCTACTCGCTGGGGGACAAAAGTTCTTTCAATCCGGATTATATCGCCGAACTGGCGACCATCGGTTCCACGGGCGAGCGGGTGGACAGTCTGTTTATTTCCGAGGGAGATTACGGCTACAACACCGCGGCGATCCTCCCCGTCACGCTCGCAGACGGCAGTTTTGTCCTGTTCGCGGTGGAGATCCCCATGCGCACCCTGCAATCGGCGCTGCGCGGCTATCTTTTGGGGGTCGTGCTCATCGCCGCGGTGATCGTCGTGGCGATCATGATCGTCTATTATTTCCTCTTTAAAAAGATGTTTGTACGGCCCGTCGAGCGCATGGCGTCCGCCGCGGCGGACTTCGTGCGCGGCGGCGAAGGGGGAGAGCTTTCCGATTCCATCCTTTCGCTTACCGTGCATTCGAGCGACGAACTGGGGCTTTTATGCGAGGCGCTCAAGCAGATGGAACGCAACATCCGCGACTATATCGTCAACCTGCAAAGCGTGACGGCGGAAAAGGAGCGCATCGGCGCCGAACTGAACGTCGCCACGCAGATACAGGCGTCCATGCTGCCGTGCATCTTTCCGGCTTTTCCCGAGCGCGAGGAATTTGACGTATTCGCCTCGATGACCCCCGCCAAGGAAGTGGGCGGCGATTTTTACGACTTTTTTATGGTGGACGAAACGCATCTTGCGGTCGTCATGGCAGACGTGTCCGGCAAAGGCGTACCGGCTGCCCTCTTTATGGTCATCGGCAAGACGCTCATCAAAGATCACACGTCGCCGGGCAGGGATCTGGGCGATGTCTTTACGGAAGTCAACAGGCTCCTGTGCGAAGCGAACAGCGAGGGGCTGTTCATCACCGCGTTCGAAGGGGTGCTCGACCTTGTCACGGGGGAACTCCGTTACGTCAATGCGGGGCACGAGATGCCGTTCATCGCCCATGAGGGCGGCGCGTTTGCCGCTTATAAGATCAAGCCGGGGTTTGTCCTTGCCGGCATGGAGGGGATGCGTTACCGCGCCGGCGCGGTCGTGCTCGAACCGGGCGACAAGCTGTTCCAGTACACGGACGGCGTGACCGAAGCGACGGATGCCGAGGGGGGACTGTACGGCATGGAACGGTTGGGGAAGGTGCTGGCGGAAAATACGTCCGCCCCGCCCGAGGCCGTGCTTGCGGCAGTCAAGGCGGATATCGATGCGTTCGTCAAGGAAGCGCCGCAGTTTGACGATATCACCATGTTGTGTTTGGAATATAAAAAGAAAATGACGGAGAGGGAGGAAAGATCGTGAACGAACTTACCATTGACGCCACGGTGGAAAACATCGGCAAAGTTACCGAATTTGTCAACGCACAGCTGGAGGGGCTCGGCTGTCCGCCCAAAGTGCAGGCGCAGATCGATATCGCCATCGACGAACTGTTCGGAAACATCGCCTATTATGCCTACAATCCGCAAGTGGGTGCGGCGACGGTGCGCGTGGAGGTCGAGCCCGGGCCGTGCGTTATCATCACGTTCATCGACAACGGCGTCCCGTATGATCCCCTCAAGCGGGAAGACCCCGATACCACGCTGTCGGCGGAGGAGCGGGGCATCGGCGGGCTCGGCATTTATATGGTCAAAAAGAGCATGGACGATATCGCGTACGAATATCGGGACGGACAAAATATTTTGCGCATCAAAAAGCGCATCTGAAGGAGGGTACAGCATATGGAAAAACAAATTTTTCGCAAGAAGAGCATCGAAAGGGTCTCCTCTCCCGAGCAGCTGAACGACTACATACGCGTATCCAATCCGTCTGTCTGGATGCTGCTCGCGGCGATCATCGTGCTGCTTGCCGGCGTTTGCGTATGGGGCGCGCTGGGCAGGCTGGAGACGAAGATAAGCGCCGCAGCGCTCGCCGATGGCGGTTCGATCGTCTGCTATGTAAAAGAAGCGGAGGCGGAAAAGATCCAAAGCGGTATGCCCGTACGCATCGGCGAGAACGAGTATACGGTAAAAAGCGTGGCGGCTTCTCCCGTCGCCGTCGGGCAGGGAGAATTCGGGGAATATCTGCTGTACGTCGGCGGCCTGCAGGTTGGCGAATGGGTGTACGAGGTCGTTTTGGACGGCAGCCTGGCAGACGGCGTATACGCCGCGGAGATCGTGGTGGACAGCGTTTCGCCGCTGTCGTTCGTCTTTGATTGAGGCTGCGCATATGGATACGGAAAAGAAGATAAAGGTCAAGGCGCCCCTGACGAAGGGTGCGGCAAAGGTGCCCGTCGTCATGCAGATGGAGGCGCTGGAATGCGGCGCAGCCTCCCTGACGATGATCCTTGCATATTACGGAAAATGGGTGCCCCTGGAGCAGGTGCGCGCCGATTGCGGGGTCTCGCGGGACGGTTCCAACGCCAAAAACGTGCTCAAGGCGGCGCGCGGGTACGGGCTGATCGCCAAGGGGTACCGCTATGAGCCGGAGGATCTGAAAAAGAACGGAAAATTCCCCTGCATCGTGCACTGGAATTTCAACCATTTTTTGGTACTGAACGGGTTTAAGGGGAACAAAGCGTACCTGAACGACCCCGCAAAGGGCAACTATGCGGTGTCGATGGAGACGTTCGACAAGTCGTTTACGGGGATCTGCCTGATCTTTGAACCGGGCGAAGATTTCCGTCCGGGCGGCAAACCCAAAAGCATGCTCGCCTTTGCCAAAAAACGGTTGGTGGGCGCGGGGACGGCTGTCGCGTTCATCGTGCTGACGACCGTGATCGCCTCGCTGATCGGCATCATTCAGCCCGCCTTTTCGCGCATCTTTCTGGATCGGCTCTTGACGGGGGAAAATCCGGACTGGCTGATCCCGTTTTTGGTCGCGTTCGGCTTGCTGGCGGCGGTACAGCTCCTCATGGCATGGATACAAGCGGTGTGGTCGCTGCGGATCGACGGAAAGATGTCGGTGACGGGCAGCGCGACGTTCATGTGGAAGGTGCTGCGCATGCCGATGGTGTTTTTTTCGCAGCGCATGGCGGGGGACATCCAGCAGAGGGAGGGTTCGAATGCCAGCATTGCGGGTTCCCTCGTCAACACGTTTGCCCCGCTCGTATTGGATACGGTCATGATGGTGTTTTACCTCGTCGTCATGCTCCGTTACAGCTGGATATTGACGCTCGTCGGCATTGGCTCTATCCTCATCAACATGATCGTGGCGCGGCTGATATCGAAAAAGCGCGTCAACATCACCCGCGTGCAGATGCGCGACGCGGGCAAACTTGCGGGCGCGTCGGTCGCCGGCATCGAGATGATCGAAACGATCAAGGCGAGCGGCGCCGAAAACGGCTATTTTGAAAAGTGGGCGGGCTATCAGGCGAGCGTCAACACGCAGAAGGTCAAATTTTCCCGCCTCAACCAATATCTCGGGCTGATCCCCATGTTCGTTTCGAGCCTTTCCAATACGGCGGTTCTGGTCCTCGGCGTGTGGCTGACCATGCAGGGGCAGTTCACGGTCGGCATGGTCATGGCGTTCCAAGGATTTTTGAACTCCTTTACCGCCCCCGCCGAAAAGCTCATCTCCGCCGGTCAGACCCTGCAGGAGATGCGCACGGAAATGGAGCGGGTAGAGGACGTGATGCAGTACCCGACGGACGTCGAATTCACGGACGAAGGGGAGGACGCCGAATACGACAAACTCAGCGGGCTCGTGGAGATGAAAAACGTCACGTTCGGCTATTCCAAACTCGCCCCGCCGCTCATTGAAAATTTCAACCTCACGTTAAAGCCGGGGAGCCGCGTGGCGTTCGTAGGGCCGTCCGGGTGCGGAAAGTCCACCCTTTCCAAGCTGATCTCCGGGCTGTATCGGCCGTGGAGCGGCGAGATCCTGTTTGACGGAAAACCGATCTCCGCCATCGACCGCAGCGTGTTTACGGGTTCTCTGGCGGTCGTCGACCAGGATATCATCCTCTTTGAAGATACCATCGCCAACAACATCAAGATGTGGGACTCGTCCATCGAAGATTTCGAGATGATCATGGCGGCGCGCGACGCAAAACTGCACGAGGATATCATGCAGCGCGAGGGCGGGTATCAATATAAGATCACGGAAGGCGGCAAAGATTTTTCGGGCGGGCAGCGCCAACGTATAGAGATCGCCCGCGTTCTTGCGCAGGATCCGACCATCATCATCATGGACGAGGCGACGAGCGCGCTCGATGCAAAGACGGAATACGAGGTCGTAAATTCCATCAAGGAGCGGGGGATCACCTGCATCGTCGTGGCGCACAGGCTGTCCACCGTGCGTGACTGTGACGAGATCATCGTCATGGATAACGGCAGGGTGGTGGAACGCGGCACCCACGAAGAGCTCTATGCCTTGGGGGGCGCGTATACAAAACTTGTTTCCAGCGATTAAGGAGAGCATATGGGCTGGTTCGACGAACAAATAAAACAGAGAAAACAGAACGACGACGAGATGTTTGCCGAGGCGTTTGCGGGGATCGCGGGCGCGGTGACGGGAGAAAAGCTCTCGGCGCTCGACAGCGGCGAGCAGAGGACGAAAAACGCCGTCGGCGAGATCTTGCGCTATTATCGCGTCAAGCCGTGCGAGGTGCCCGATTCTGTCAAGGACATCAACGAGCGGTTGGAATATCTGCTGCGGCCGCACGGGATCATGCGCCGTACGGTCAAGCTGGAAAAGGGGTGGTACAAAGAGGCGGTCGGCGCGATGCTGGCGATCAAAAGATCGGACGGGTCTGCGGTGGCGCTGCTTCCGTCCGGCTTCGCGGGCTATACCTATTTCGACAGCGAAAAGGGCAAGCGTGTGCGGATCGATCGCAAGACGCAGGCGCTGTTCGAGGAGGAAGCGATCGCCTTTTATCCTTCGTTTCCTCTCAAAAAGATCGGGATGAAAGATCTGGCGGTGCATATCGTCAAGTCTCTGTCTGTCGCCGACTTTTTGCTGATCGCCCTGGCGTCGCTGGCGGTCGCCCTGGTGGGCTTGCTGTCGCCGAAATTGACGAACCTGCTCTTTTCCGACGTTTTGGAGAGCGGCAGCCTGCGGCTTTTGACGGCGATCGCCGTCTTTATGATCTGCGTGTCCGTCTCGTCCCTCTTGATCGGCGGCATAAAGTCTTTGCTGATGGCGCGCATCAACACCAAGATGGGCCTGTCCGTGCAGGCGGCGACGATGATGCGCATCCTCTCCCTCCCCGCCGATTTTTTCAAAGGATACAGCGCGGGCGACCTCGCTTCGCGCGCAAGCAACGTGCAGTCGCTGTGCAACATGCTCATATCCACCGTGCTTTCCACGGGGCTTACTTCGGTCTTTTCCGTGGTATACATCGGGCAGATCTTCGCCTATGCGCCCGCATTGGTGGCGCCCGCGCTCTTGGTGATCGCGGCGACGATCGTCGTTTCCATCCTGACCACGTATGCGCAGCTGCGGGTGAGCAGGCAGCAGATGCAGCTCGGCGCGGAAGAAAGCGGCTTGACGTACGCCCTCATTTCGGGCGTGCAGAAGATCAAACTGGCGGGCGCGGAAAAGCGCGCTTTTGCCAAATGGGGGAATCAGTTTGCGAAGTCTGCGCGCCTCGAATACGATCCTCCCGCGTTTTTGAAGTTCAACAGCGTCATCACTTCCGCCGTTTCTATGGCGGGAACGATCGCGATGTATTATTTTGCGGTGAAGAGCGGCGTCAGCGTCGCCGATTACTATGCGTTCAACGTCGCGTACGGCATGGTCTCGGGCGCGTTCATGTCTTTGGCGAGCATCGCATTGACGGCGGCGAACATCAAACCCGTCTTTGAAATGATCAAACCCATCCTCGACGCCTGTCCGGAAGTTTCGGAAGGGAAGCGCGTCATCGAGCGCCTTTCGGGCGGGATCGAGCTCAACAACGTGAGCTTCCGCTATAACGAGAACATGCCGCCCGTCGTGGATAACCTGTCGCTGAAGATCCGCCCGGGGCAGTATGTCGCGCTCGTGGGCGCGACCGGGTGCGGAAAATCTACCCTTATGCGCCTGATGCTCGGCTTTGAAACGCCGCAAAAGGGGGCGATCTACTATGACGGCAAAGATCTTTCGTCCATCGATCTCAAATCGCTGCGCCGCAAGATCGGGGTCGTCATGCAGAACGGAAAGCTGTTTTCGGGCGACGTGTTCTCCAATATCACGATCTCCGCGCCCTGGCTGACGCTGGACGACGCGTGGGAAGCCGCAGAACTCGCGGGCATCGCCGAAGATATCCGCCGCATGCCGATGGGGATGCACACGATCATCTCCGAAGGTTCCGGCGGGGTGTCCGGCGGGCAGCGGCAGCGCCTGATGATCGCCCGCGCGATCGCGCCGAAACCCAAGGTGCTGATGTTCGACGAGGCGACGAGCGCGCTCGATAATTTGACGCAAAAGAGGGTCTCGGACAGCCTGGATCGGCTGAAATGTACGAGGATCGTGATCGCGCACAGGCTTTCCACCATCCGCAGCTGCGACCGTATTTTGTATTTGGAAGGCGGCAAGATCATTGAGGACGGCAATTATGAAGAACTGATCGCCAAAGACGGAAAATTTGCCGAACTTGTCGCTCGGCAGCGGTTGGACGATACGGAATATGTGGGAAAGACGACGCTTTTTTGAAAATTTTTTCAAAAAAGCCGTCCATCGGCGGCGCTCGCACGTATTAATAATGGAAAGAAAAAACCGCTTCGGGAAAATTTTCGCGGGCAGATAAAGATCAGACACGGAGACAAAAATGACGGAAGCAGACGAACAGCCGCTCGCAAAGGCGGCAAGATCCTCCGAAAAACCGATGGCTCTCGCCCAAGAAAACGGTATGTTCGGACGCGTTTGCAGCGGCGCGCAGATGCTGTCCGCCCCCCCCCGGGATATGTAGATCGTGCAAGTATAAGGCGTATGAAAAGGGACTGCGGGTGCGCAATGCCCCCGCAAATATAAAATAAGATATCGGAGGATACAAAATGGAAAACGAGGAACTGATGGAAAAGGCAAGGGCGGCAAAGAGTGCCAAGGAGCTGATGTCTCTCGCCAAAGAAAACGGCGTGGAGATGACGGAAGAAGAGGCGCAGGCGTACTTTTCGCAGCTCAACAAGAGCGGCGAACTTGCCGACGACGAACTCGATTCGGTCGCGGGCGGCGGCTGCCATTCGGGCGGCGGCAAGCTGGTGGTCACCGTAGGCACCCAAAAGGACTGCTTTGTCTGCAAACACTGCGGCGCAACGGCGGAGAAAAACTTTGTCCCCGAGGGGCTCATGGCGATCACGGGGTATTCCCACTACTGCAAGGGGAAGAATATTATCTCCAACTGCGGTAACTGCAAATATTGCAACTACGAAAAAGGGCTTTGGGTGTGCAACAACCCCGTCAACATGAAGTAAATCATATCGGAGGATTTTAAGATGGACGAAAAACTCATTGAAAGGGCAAGGGCGGCAAAGAGTGCCAAGGAGCTGATGTCTCTCGCCAAAGAAAGCGGCACGGAGATAACGGAAGAGGAGGCGCAGGCGTACTTTGCGCAGCTCAACAAGAGCGGCGAACTTGCCGACGAGGAGTTGGATAACGTCGCGGGCGGCGGCTGCCACGCAAAGGACGGCAGATTGGTGGTCACGATCCATTACAGCTGCGAACAGTTCGTCTGTAAGTCTTGCGGGCGTTCGGGCAAACATACCCACCACGTGGGCAACATCGTGACCGTTTACCCCGCCTGCGAGATCTGTAAATACTGCACCCATGAAAAGGGCTTGTGGCTTTGCAACAATCCCGCCAATATAAAATAAAAAAGGAGAATACGAAAATGGAAAACAAGGAACTTTTACAAAAGGCAAAAGAAGCGAAGTCTGCCGAAGAACTGATGACGATTGCCAAAGAAAACGGGGTGGAACTGACGGAAGAGGAGGCGTCGGAATATTTCGCGCGGCTGAATGTAAGCGGCGAACTTGCCGACGAGGAGTTGGATAACGTCGCGGGCGGCGGCTGCCAGACGAGCGTCAACGGAGAAAAATATACGGTCGTCACGTCGGGGCAGCGCTGTTTCAACGGCGGGTATGAAAACAACATCGAGACCGAATTTTCCGTGAGCGGCAACGCCGTCAAGGTGCCCGCCTATACGACGGATCATTTGTCGCTGCGCTGTACGTGGTCAGATTTTTCGTCGGAAGGCTGCTGCGGATATTGCCGCCATCTGCAATTTAAGGGCGCCACGGGCTATTGCGGAAAATCTGCCAAGTAAAGAGCGGACGGCACGCAGGGCGGTGATTTGCTCTGCAAATTCTGCTGCGAGAGCGCTGCAGGCGTCAGATGCCGCCTGCAGCGACTGTAAATATTGCCCTCACAAAAAGGCCTGTGGTCCTGCGATGACACTGCAAATATAAATAAGGAAATCAAAACAATGGCAAACAGCGAACTTATGGAAAAGGCAAAGCGGCAAAAAGCGCCTAAGAACTGATGACGATCGCCAAAGGAAACGGCATGGAACTTTCGGAAGAGGAGGCGGCAGCCTGCTTTGCGCAGCTCAACAAGAGCGGCGAACTTGCCGACGAGGAATTGGATAACGTCGCGGGCGGCGGCTGCGTGGCGACAGGGTTGTCGAAAATTGACGCGAATAACGAAGCCGGGCGACAGGATAACCATCACAGATGGTTATGAAAACAAACGGTGTAATATGCAGGAATGCAAAAACGTGATATTCGTGGTCGATCGCGTCGACGAATATAGTGTGCATTATCACTGCGAAAAGTGCGGGCGCGAGAGACTTAACGCGACATGTTATATTGAAATATTTATAAAGCATTGTTGCAACTCGGCATTTTAAGATTATGAAATACATTCTCAATCCGAACGTCGCCCTGCGCAGTTGGCGGCTGGTGCCCTATGCTTACTACATACGGCATCGCCGCGACGCGCTGGGGCTGAGACAGGAAGAATTCGAACTGTTGAAAAAGTGCGACGGCGAATATGAATTTTCCGCCGAAGAGGAGGCCGTGCTCCGCCCGCTGGCGGAGCGCGGGCTTGCCTTCCCCGCAAAGGGCGGCGAGCGGCTCGGCGAGTGGCAAAGGCACAGGATTTGCGACAACCGCTACTTTCCGTCGTTGAGCTGGATGATCACGGGCAAGTGCAACTTTAACTGCCTGCATTGCTTTAACGCGGCGGACAACGCCCCGTTGATGAGCGAATTTTCTTGGGAAGAGGCGGAAAAGCTCATCGAAGAGGCGGAAAAATGCGGTATCAACGCCTTCACCCTCACGGGCGGAGAACCCATGCTGCACAAGCATTTTTTTGACATCGTCGAAAGCATCTACGCGCACGGCATGTATGTGCGGGAACTCAACACCAACGGGCATTTCATCACGCCCGAAAGCCTTGCCCGCCTGAAAGCCGTTGACGGCGATATCCGCATCAAGATCTCTTTCGACGGGATCGGTCATCACGATTGGCTCCGCAACCGCAAGGGGGCGGAAGAGGAGGCGCTGCGGGCGATCCGTCTCTCCGTCGGAGAGGGCTTTTTTACGCAGGTGCAGACGAACGTGCACCGTAAAAACCTCGATACCTTATTGCAGACGGCGGAGCGGATGGACGAGATGGGTGTGGAGCATATGCGCATCATCCGCACGACGGAAGCGCCCCGCTGGCTGCAAAACGCGGACGGCGCCACGCTCGATATCGGCGAATATTACGATCGCATGGCAGAATTTTCACATGCGTATGCGCAAGTTCCGCACAAAATGAGCGTCGATATTTGGCAGTACGCGATGCTGTATCCCGCAGAGAGGGCGTACCGCGCCCGCCCCGTGGAGTACGCGGAGGGAGAGTTCCGCACCACCTTTCCCGTATGCCGCGGCAATCGCGGAATGGTCTCCGTAGACGCGAACGGCGACATCGTTCCCTGCCATCAACTGTCCGGGTATTACGCGAAGCACGGCCTTTATATCGGGAACGTCAAAAAGGAAGGGCTGCAGCGCCTTTTGCAGAGCGGCGCTTATCTCGGGGAGGTATGTGCCACGCTGGGTACTTTGGCGCAGCGGAACGAGACGTGCGCTTCCTGCCGGTATTTCCGCTACTGCGGGGGCGGCTGCCGCGCCATCGCGCTCGCCTTTACGGGCGATAAGATGGGCAAAGACCCCGCCAAGTGTATCTTTTTCAAGCAGGGCTATTACGAGAACCTTGTGCGCGCCATGGGCGACTGGCGTGACCTTGCCCCCGTTGCGCGCGGGTGATCATCATAAACGGGCGGGCGTTTACATGGCAGAGCCATTCCCGACGATCGAAAAAACAGGGGGGATCGCGCCGAAAAAGAGCGGCATGGAGAAAAACCGCCGGGCATCATGCGGGCTGTATGCCCGCATGATGCCATAAAGGGGTAACGATGGACAAACGTTTGAAACGGCTGTTTGATTTTCAGCGTTTTGCCGGCAACAGACGGCTTGCGGCGCTCATTGAGAGGGCCGAGTTTTCGCATGCCGAATCGCTTTCCGACGAGGATTTGGAAAAGGTCAGCGCGGCAGGGGATATCGATACGGCGCGCATCGGCAAGGAAGGCGAAGGGCAAAATGGCAACGAGTGAACATACAATGGAGCAGATCTATAGGGAATACAGCGGCAAAGTGCTGCGGTATGCGCGCTCCAAGATATCCAACCCGCAGGATGCGGAAGATATCTGTTCCGCCGTGTTTTTAAAGATACAGCGCGGCCTGCCCCTCTATGACAGCGCAAGGTCGTCGCTTTCGACATGGATCTATTCGATCGCGCACAATGCCGTCGTCGATTTTTACAGAAGGGCGCATGCGGCGGAACTATTGGATGAAGAGATCGCCTGTACGGAGGACGGCTTCGAAGATATCTATCGCGACGAGATGCTGGAAGCGCTCGCCGCCGCGCTGGAACGCCTGCCGCCGCGTGAAAGTGACGTCATCATATTGCATTACTATACGGGGAAAACGCTGAAAGAGATCGCGGATTTAATGAAAATGTCCTATTCAAACATGAAATCTCTGCACAAAAAGGCGCTTTCGCGGCTGAAAAAATTGCTGCAATTTGCGATATGACCGATGCGGCGCGCCTTAGCCGTCGATGGCGCGTGGGCACTTTTGCCCGGCCGCGGACATTGGCGGTTTTTTTGTGCCCTCTTTTTTGAAGAAGGGCAAAGGGCCGGATGTGCCCGTCGTCCGTTTTTTTGTCCGCGTATAATAATTTTTGGATTGACCATACTTTTCCGTAACGGGCGCTTGCCCGTGCGGAGGTTTTCGGATGTTGAGCAAAGTAGAGATCTGCGGTGTAGATACGGCAGGGTTGCCCCTCTTATCCGCAAAGGAAAGCGACGAATTGATGAGGAGGCTCAAGGAAGGGGATCAAGAAGCGCGCAAACGGTTTATAGTGGGCAATATGCGGCTCGTTTTGTCTCTCGTCAAGCGTTTTTGGGCGAAAAATGCCAACGCCGACGACGTGTTTCAAGCGGGCTGCATCGGTCTTTTAAAGGCGATCGACGGGTTTGATCCCAACCTCGGCGTGCGGTTTTCCACGTACGGGGTGCCGATGATCTTAGGGGAGATCAAGCGCTATTTGCGGGACGGGAATTCGCTGCGGGTATCGAGGAGCATCCGCGACACGGCGTATAAAGTCCTAAAAGCGCGCGAAAGCATCGAAAGCCGCGACGAGGAGGCGACCATCGAAAAGATCGCCGCCGAGATGAACGTGCGCGAAAAAGAGGTGGTCTACGCCTTGGATGCGATCTCCGATCCTGTATCCCTTTTCGATCCTGTCTATAACAAATCGGGGGACACTCTCCTCTTGATGGATCAGATCTACGACGAAAAGAACAACGACGAGGTGTGGACGGAACATGCCGCCTTGGCGGAGGCGATGGCGCGCCTCGGGGAAAGGGAGCGCAAGATCTTGTTTTTACGCTACTTTGAGGGCAAGACGCAGACGGAGATCTCCGGTGAAGTGGGCATTTCGCAGGCGCAGGTATCACGCCTCGAAAAGAGCGCGATCGACACCATCCGCCGCGATATCGCCTATGAATTTTAACGGCAAAGGGTTAAAGCGGAGAAAGCCGCAGGGGAGCGTTCCCTTGCGGCAATTTTTTTGATCAAAAAAGCTGCGGTCATCGCAGGGGCGGCAAAGGCGCGGCCGTTTTAAGCATCGTGCGCAAGTTGACGGTCTGCTTTTCCGCGCTTTTTTGCCTTCAGGCAAAATATTTGCCGAGCATGCGTTCGATCTCTTCGTTGGCGATGCCGGCGACGGGCGCAAACGCATTTTTTTCTTCCGTTTTTGCGGCCTCCGTCTTTTCGGCGGCGGGCGCGGCGGCGGGTTCGGCGGCGGGCGGCGCAAGCGCCGCAGCGAGCGTGCGCAGCTTCGCCGCGGCCGATAAAAGTTCGGGCGGCGTCATGCCGAAGATACGCACGCTGCGGAATGGTTCGCTCTGCCAAAGGGCGTCCGCATCCCCGCTTTCCAGGCGGGCGAGGGCGTCGAGCAAAGTCTGCGGTTTGTTTGCGCCCATTGCTCTCAGCAGGGCGACGAGCAATAAGATCTCCATAAAAAGCCTCCCGTTTGGTTGTCGGTGCCGCGCCGCCGCGCATATAATGCTATTATGAAACGATCGCGGAGGTGACCATGAAAGATTTCAATTCTTATCGGCAGGAAGAAAACAAAGAGGAAGAGAAGGACGTTTCCGATCTTGCCGAGCGGCTGACGGCGGCGTTTGCGGGCAAAGGGGAAGGGGACGTGCTGCGGGCGATCTACGCCGAGGCGGAAAAGAGCCGCAAGGCGGGCACCCTTACCGACGCGGAACTGGATCGATTTTACGCGGTGCTTTCTCCCATGCTCGGCGGCGCGCAGCGCAAAAAACTCGCGGCGGTACTTGCCCGCCTCAAAAAGATGTAGCTTGCCGTTCGATCTCTTCCGCCGCCCGTAAAAACGCGGCGCATTCTCTCGGGGTGTTGAAAGGGGAAAGGCTCGCGCGCACCAATCCGCCGTCGGCGGTGCCCAGTGCCCTGTGCATGCGCGGCGCGCAGTGCAGCCCGCCGCGCACGGCGATGCGGTAGCGGTCGGAGAGCGCTTGCGCAAACAACTCCGATTGCAGCGCGCGGCTGCGGAAGGCGACGATGCCGCAGGGGTTGGGTGCGGAAAACACCTCGATCCCTTCGATGGCTGCAAGCCCATGGCAGAGCGTGCCGCTCATGCGCAGGATCTTTTCCTTGCTGCCGCGCATATGCGCCGTCAGCCAAAGCGCCCCTTCCGCGAGGGAGACGGCGGCGGGGTAATTGAGGGTGCCCGCTTCCAGTCGGTCGGGATAGAAGGCGGGCATATCGGGGTCGTCGCTTACGCTTCCCGTCCCGCCGTAAAGGAAGGGCGCGGGGGAAAACCGCTCGGAGAGGAGCAGCGCGCCGGAGCCGGCGATGCCGTGCAGCCCTTTGTGTCCCGCCATGCACAGCGCGTCGATGCCCGACTTTTTCATGTTGACGGGGATGTGCCCGCATGCCTGTGCGCCGTCGCAGAGCAGCAGGACTTTTTGCGGCAGGGCGGCGCGTACGGCGGCGGGATCGATCGCCGCGCCCGTCACGTTGGAGGAGAGGGTGAATACCGCCGCGGCGGTGTCTTCGCGTGCGGCGCGGGCGAAGGCAGCGGGCGGCACCGTGCCGTTTTCCAGCCCGAGCAGCGTCAGGCGTATCCTGCCCTTCCGCTCCAAAAAGAAGAGCGGGCGCAGCACGGAATTGTGTTCCATGACGGTGGAAATGACGTGCGGCGGCGTTCCGGCGGGCTGCGCGTCGGCAAAGCCGAAGATGGCGGCGTTGAGCGCTTCCGTACAATTTTTGGTGAAGATCACCCGTTCGTTTCCGTATCCTCCGAAAAATTCGTTCAGCAGGGTGCGGCAGCGCAATATGTTTTCCGCAAGGGCGACGGAGAGGGCGTGCCCGCTCCGCCCCGGATTGGCGTTGGCGGTGCGCACCGCCTCGCAGGCGGCGGAAAGGACGGAAGGCGGTTTGCGGCCGCCCGTGGCGGCGTTGTCAAAATAGATCATGCTTTATTGTATGCGGCTGCGGCGCGCTTTATCGCGCCTTTTTCTGTCTGCAAAGGAGAAAATTTATGCAATCTTATCTGGCGGTGTTCCGTTCCCGCACGCAGGCGCTCGACTGCGCCGCGCGGCTGCGGCAGGCGGGGGTGTCCGCTTCCGCCGTCGCCACGCCCAAAGAGGCGAAGGCGGGCTGCGGGCTTTCGGTCAAGATCGGCGCATTCGGCATGGCGCAGGCAAAACGCGTCGTGGCGGGAGGAAGGTATTCCTCGTTTGTCGGTTTTTTTTGTATGGAGACGGCGTGCGGGAGAGACCTGATCTATCCCGCTTGACGGGAAAAAGCGCGCCGCCGCATGCGGCGGCGCGCGAAAACAATTGAAATTGCGCGAGGAATGTGGTAAAATATAGCTATGGACAAGCAGGCACGGGAAAAAGCTTTGAAGATCTTATCCGAAGTCTACGCGGGCGCGCGGCCCGCGCTGCACTATAAAACGGCGTACGAATTGCTCATCGCCGTCATTTTGTCCGCGCAATGCACGGACGAACGGGTCAATAAGGTCACGGCGGAGCTCTTTAAGGAACATACCACGCCCGAGGCGATGCTCACCCTCTCCCGGGAGGAATTGGAAAGATATATTTTTTCCTGCGGATTATATAAGAGCAAGGCGGCGCATATCCTTTCCGCCTCGCGCGACATCGTGGAAAAGTTCGGAGGCAGCGTGCCGGAAGGCTTCGCCGAATTGAAGTCGCTGGCAGGCGTGGGGCAAAAGACGGCGAACGTCGTCTCCTCCGTCTGGTTCGATAAGGACGCGATCGCGGTGGATACGCACGTGTTCCGCGTGAGCAACCGTCTGGGGCTGGCGCATGCCGATACTCCGTTGAAAACGGAAGAACAACTCAAAGAGGCGATCCCGCAAAAAAACTGGTCGGACGCCCATCATTGGCTCATCTGGCACGGCAGAAAGATCTGCCGCGCGCAAAAGCCGGACTGCGGCGTCTGCCCTTTGCGGGATTGCTGCGATCGTTACATAAAAGAGAGGGGGTGAACGTATGCCGTCGCTTTTTACGGATAAAGTCAAGATCACGGTCAAGTCGGGGAACGGCGGGGACGGCATGAATTCTTTCAAGAGCTTTAAAGGGTATGCCCTCGGCGGCCCCGACGGCGGGGACGGCGGCAGGGGCGGCGACGTATATGTCGTCGGCGACAAGGACAAGGGCGATCTTGCCGATTTTCGGTTCGGCGCCAAGTTTACGGCGGGAGACGGCGAGCGGGGCGGCACCAACAACCGCTTCGGCAAAGGCGGAGAGGACGTCGTCATTTCCCTTCCTCTCGGTACCCTCGTGCGGGATGCGGAGACGGGCAAGATCCTGTGCGACGTGTATACGGACGGAGAAAAGAAGCGGATCGTCCGCGGCGGCAACGGCGGCAAGGGGAACGTGCGCTTTACGACGGCGCGCCGCCATGCCCCGCACTTTGCTCAAAAAGGGGAAAAGACGCAGGCGCATACCCTGATCCTTGAATTGAAAGTCATCGCGGACGTGGGGCTGATCGGTTTTCCCAATGTGGGCAAAAGCACGTTGTTGTCCAAGATCAGCGCGGCGCGGCCGAAGATCGCCAACTATCATTTTACCACCCTTTCTCCCAATTTGGGGGTGGTCAAATATTACGATAAGTCCTTCGTGGCGGCGGATATCCCGGGATTGATCGAGGGCGCGGCGGAAGGCGCGGGGCTCGGGCATGATTTTTTGCGCCATATCGAAAGGACGCGCATGCTCGTGCACGTCGTCGATATTTCCGGCATGGAAGGGAGAGACCCGTACGAAGATCTCAAAAAGATCAACAAGGAGCTGAAAGAGTACAGCGAAAAGCTCGCGTCCCTGCCGCAGATCGTCGCCCTCAACAAATGCGACGTTTACGGCGCGGAAGAGAACATGCGGCTATTTAAAAAGAAGTGCCGTAAGTATAAGACGTATCCGATCACGGCGGTCACGGGCGAAGGCACGCGTGAGCTGATTGAAGGCATCTTTGCGGTCTTGGACACGCTGCCGCCCGCCGAGCCCGTCCCCTCGGACGAATTTGTCTATGAAAGGCCGGACGTGGACGAGTTTTTTGTCGAAAAGGACGAGCAGGATGCCGTTTGGTACGTCACGGGCGGGTTGGTGGATATACTCGAGCGCAATGTGGTGCTTTCCGATCCCGATTCGATGGCGTATTTCCAAAAGGTCTTAAAAGACAAAGGCGTGATCAAGGAGTTGAAGAGGCGGGGCGTCGCCGAAAACGACGTGGTCATCGTCGGCGGCGTGGAGTTTGAATTTAAAGAATAAGAGGAAGAGACATGTTGACGAGCAAACAGAGGAGCAATTTGAAGGGCATCGCGGCGAATTTGTCGCCCATCGCACAGCTCGGAAAGGGCGGCGTGAGCGATAATATGATACGTTCCCTTTCCGACGCGCTGGAAGCGCACGAACTGGTCAAGGTCAACGTTTTGACCAATGCGGAAGAGGACGCAAAGTCGCTCGGCGGGCAGCTCGCCGAAGCGCTCAAAGGGGAATGTGTGGCGGTGATCGGCAGAAAGATCATCCTGTACCGCCGCTCTTCCCGCAAAGACTTCGCGCACATCGCTTTTTAAGGAGGCGAGCAAAAAAGGAGACGGGCTGCCTGCGCGAGGACGGGCTTGCCGAAAGATCGGCGGAGGGCTGTCCTGTCTGACGGCGGCGGGCTTCGCCGTTGCGGGCATCGCGCCGCGCTGAAAGAAGATCGACTTTTCAAGGAAAAAACGGCTCTCCGCGGTCTGCGGGGAGCCGTTTTGGATCGGATCTTGTCAGATCTCCAATGATTTTTCGATATATGCCGACACTTCGTCGACGTCGAGGCGGATCTGCGCCATCGTGTCGCGGTCGCGGACGGTGACCGTGCCGTTTTCCAACGTATCAAAGTCGATGGTGACGCAATGCGGGGTGCCGATCTCGTCCTGGCGGCGGTAGCGCTTGCCGATCGAGCCGGCTTCGTCATAGGTGACCATAAACCGTTTGCTCAGTTTTTTGTATACCTCGCGCGCTTTTTCGCCCAAGTTCTTTTGCAGGGGCAGGACGGCGGCCTTGTATGCCGCCAAGGCGGGATGGAAGTGCATCACCGTGCGCACGTCGCCGCCTTCCAGTTCTTCTTCCTCGTACGCTTCGCACAGGGCGGCGAGCATCAGCCTGTCCGCGCCGATGGAATATTCGACGACGTAGGGGATGTAATGCTCGCCCGTGGCGGGGTCGAGATAATTCATGTTCTTGCCCGAATACTCCTGATGGCGGGAAAGGTCGTAGTCCGTGCGGTCGTGGATGCCGTTCAGTTCCGACCAACCCATGGGGAAGAGGTACTGGATGTCGCAGGCGGACTTGGCATAGTGCGCCAGTTTGTCGTGGTCTTTAAAGCGCAGGTGCTCTTCCCGGAAGCCGAGATCCAGCAAAAAGTTTTTCGCCTTCTGCTTGTATTCTTCGTAATACGCGAGGTCGGTGCCCTCTTTACAGAACCACTGGTGCTCCATCTGCTCGAATTCGATGGTGCGGAAGATGAAATTCCCGGGCGTGATCTCGTTGCGGAACGCCTTGCCGATCTGCGCGATGCCGAAGGGCACCTTGGCGCGGGTGGTGCGCTGCACGTTCAAAAAGTTGACAAATTCGCCTTGCGCCGTCTCCGGGCGGAGATAAATTTTGTTTTGGCTTTCGTCCGTCACCCCGCGCGAAGTCTCAAACATCAGGTTAAAGGTGCGGATGGGCGTCCAGTTGTGTTTGCCGCAGTTCGGGCAGGCGACTTTGTGTTCGGCGATGTACGCCTCCATCTCTTCGTTGGTCATCGTGTCGGGGTTGACCTTGCCCTTGGAATGCGCCTCGATGAGGTTGTCCGCACGGAAACGCGCCTTGCACTCCTTGCAGTCCATCTTCGGGTCGGTGAAGGAAGCGGTGTGCCCGCTCGCTTCCCACACGCGCGAGTTCATCAGGATGGCGGCGTCCACGCCGTACGAGTTTTCGCTCTCCTGCACGAAGCGCTTCCACCACGCTCGCTTGATATTGTTTTTGATCTCCACGCCCACGGGGCCGTAGTCCCAGGTATTGCCCATGCCGCCGTAGATCTCGCTCCCGGGGAAGATGATGCCCCGCGCTTTGCAGAGATTGACGATCTTATCCATTGTTACCGCTCTTTTGTCTGCCATATCCGATACCTCAAAAAAAATCTGTCCGTTTGCACAATATCATTTTACATTTTTAGCGGAAAAAGTCAACGTTTTTCGCCCTCCCTTCACACATTCGGCAAAATTTCGTCCCCGGCGTTCAGACGCGCAGTTTTTTGACCAGCAGAGGCACCAGCGTGATCGCGGTAAAGACGGTCACGAAATATTGCAGGAATTTATGCCACAGCACTTGTTCGGGCAAAAAGGACAAAAGAAGGTAGGGTACCGCCGCGGCGACCGCCAAAAGCAGCAGGCGTACCCCGCGTTTCCACCACTTGTCCGCGTCCGCAAAGCGGATAAAATTGTCCTCGATCAGCAGCCCCGCCGCCGTCGCCGTCGCGATCGCCGCCATTTCGAACATCGACTTTGTCTGCAGCGCGGGGATGAAGAGGGGGATGCAGGAGACGAGCGCCACGCCGAGATAGACGTACAGCCGGGCGCCGTACGCCTTTGCATAGAGCAACTGCCACAGCGCCGCCGTGCCGATGCCGACCGCAAGCCCTGCCAGCACGTCCGAGGGATAATGCACGCCGAGATAGAGGCGGGAGAGGGAGACGAGCAGGATAAAGAGGGCGCAGGGCAGGACGCGGGAGAACTTTTTCAGACGGAAAGAGAGCGCCGTAAAAAAGCTGCCCGAAGCGGTCGCGTGCCCGCTGGGGAAGGACATGTCCGGATCGAGCCCTTCTGTCAAAAAGGTGTCCGCTTTGGCGACGTCGCCCGCCGCATACGGGCGCAGGCGGCGGGCTCCGCTCTTCAGCGCCGTCGTCAGGCAGCTTGCCGAAAGTACGGTCACGATCGCCCGTTCGCCGAATTTTTTATCGAAGCAGAGATAGAGGACGGCGATGGCGCCCGCGACCACCGTCTCTTCCCCGAGCAGGCTGAAGAGGGTAAAAAAGATATCCAGTGCGCCGCAGCGCACCTTTTCCAGCGCCTGTAAGATGAATACGTCCATTTTTTTGTTTCCGATGCGTGATGCCCCCATTATAGCAAAAGGGGGCAAACAATGCAACATTTTAGAAAGTGTCTGCAAAATATTGATAAAATACAGTACGCTCTTCACGAAGCGGATAAAGGCCAAATAAAAAAGCGGGCTGCGGGGAGAATATCCTTGCAGCCCGCTTTGCTTTTGCGCGTATTTGTGCTATAATATAGCCATGTTATCCGTTTTGGCTTCCCGTAAAGAGGGATATCGTTTTTATTTTGAACTGCGCGACGGCGGAAGGACGTTCGGGGGCGGGCTGACGGAGGCGGGGCTGTTGATCTGCGATCCCGCCTGTACGCAAAAAGAGCTGATGCTGCGCACCCTGGTCAATAAATGCAGGAACGACTTTGTTCCCGCCGTGTCCGCGCGGGACGAATGGGGGGTCGCCCTCGGCAGATTCGGGTTCGAACGGAAGGGCGAGCTGTTTTATTCTTCTTGGGACAAGCTTCGTTTGCCGCACGACTGCGGACATTGAACGGTCGTGGGCTTTGCCGCTTGCAAAAAACGGCGGAGTGTGTTATACTGTAAAAAATAGATCGCATTGGAGGGAACGGTCATGTTGAGCGATATCGAGATCGCACACAGCTGTAAAATGAAAGACATCGGCGAGATCGCCGCCTCTCTCGGCTTGCAAGAGGAGGATATCGAGCGGTACGGCAGGTATAAGGCGAAGATCTGCCTGCCTCCGCATGCAAAGAAGAGGGGAAAACTCATCCTCGTCACGGCGATCAACCCTACGGCTTCGGGCGAGGGCAAGACGACCGTCTCCATCGGGCTTGCCGACGGCATGAAAAAGAACGGCGTCAAGGTCTGCCTCGCCCTCAGGGAGCCTTCCCTCGGGCCCGTGTTCGGCATCAAGGGGGGCGCCGCGGGCGGCGGATACGCGCAGGTCGTGCCGATGGAGGACATCAACCTGCATTTTACGGGAGATCTGCACGCCATCACGGCAGCCAACAACCTGCTCGCCGCCGTGCTCGACAATCATTTGTTCCGCGGCAACGCGCCGGACATCGATCCGGAAAAGGTCTATTTCCGCCGCTGTCTGGACATGAACGACCGCTCCCTGCGCAACATCACGATCGGGCGCGGAGGAGAGGGATTGGAGAGGGAAGAACATTTTGAGATCACCGCCGCCAGCGAGGTCATGGCGATCTTATGCCTTTCCACTTCCCTGCAAGATCTAAAGCGCCGCCTCGGCAACATCATCGTCGGGGAAAACAGGAAGGGAGAATATGTCTTTGCGCGCGATTTGCACGTCGAAGGCGCCATGTGCGCCCTCTTGAAGGACGCGATCAAGCCCAATCTCGTGCAGACGCTCGAAGGCACGCCCGCCATCGTGCACGGCGGGCCGTTCGCCAACATCGCGCACGGCTGTAACAGCGTCATGGCGACGTACGCCGCCCTCTCGCTCGCCGATTATGTGGTGACGGAGGCGGGGTTCGGCGCCGATCTGGGTGCGGAAAAGTTCCTCGATACCAAGTGCCGCGTGGCGGGCATACAGCCCGACTGCGTCGTCGTCGTGGCGACGGTCAAGGCGCTCAAACTGCACGGCGGGGCGGATAAGGCAAACCTATCCGAAGAAGATCTTGCCGCGCTGCAAGCGGGGCTGCCCAATCTGTTCAAGCATATCGAAAATATCAAAAATATCTATCATAAGCCCGTCGTCGTGGCGATGAACCGCTTTGCGAGCGATACGCCCGCCGAGATCGAACTCGTCATGGAGAGCGTGCGGGCAGCGGGTGCCGAAGCCGTCTTTACCGATGTCTTTTTGCGGGGCGGAGAAGGGGGCAGGGCGCTGGCGGAAGCGGTCGTCGCCGCCGCGGAAGAGAAGAGCGAGCTTGCCTTCGCCTATGATCTGAACGATCCCGTAGAGAAGAAGATAGAGGATATCGTCACCCGCGTTTACGGCGGGGCGGGCGTCACCTATTCGCCGGAGGCGAAGGAAAAGATCGCCGAAGCGGAGGCGCGCGGGTACGGAAAGCTGCCCGTCATCATCGCCAAGACGCAATATTCCCTCTCCGACGACGCCAAGCTCCTCGCCCGTCCCGAAGGGTTCACCGTACACGTGCGCGACGTCATCGTCAAGGGCGGCGCAGAATTCGTGGTGGCGGTCGCGGGCAATATCATGCTGATGCCCGGCCTCGGCGCGCATCCCGCCGCCGAGCGCATCGACGTGGACGGGCAAGGGGAGATCGTGGGCCTGAGCTGAGGCGCAAAAAGCCGCCGCGGGGCGGCGGGCCGCGGCAGACGCACCCGTGCGTCTTTCGCATTCCAAAAAGAGCAATCCATTATAATCGAGGTAGACTATGCCGAAGACGGAGACGTTCGCTTTGCCGGAAGCGACCAATTTTATCGAACAGATCATCAACGAAGATATTGCCGCGGGCAAGCTGCGCCCCGAGCAGGTGCAGACGCGCTTCCCGCCCGAGCCGAACGGCTATCTGCACATCGGGCACGCCAAGAGCATGTTCGTCAATTTCGGCACGGCGCTCAAATACGGCGGCAAGTGCAACCTCTTTTTTGACGACACCAACCCTTCCAAGGAAAAGACGGAGTTCGTCGACGCGATCAAACGGGATATCCATTGGCTGGGGTATGACTGGGCGCGCGAATGTTACGCGTCCGACTTCTTCGACACCATCTACGAATTTGCCCTTCGCCTCATCCGCGAGGGCAAGGCGTTCGTGTGCGACCTTTCTCCCGAAGAGATCAAAAATACGCGCGGCACGCTGACCGAGCCGGGCACGGAAAGCCCGTATAGGAACCGCTCTCCCGAAGAGAATCTGCGCCTCTTCGAGGAAATGAAGGAGGGAAAATATAAAGACGGGGAAAAATGCCTGCGCGCCAAGATCGACATGGCGTCTCCCAACGTCAACCTGCGCGACCCCGTCATTTACCGCATCCTGCATGCGACCCATCACAGGACGGGGGACAAGTGGTGCATCTATCCGATGTACGACTATGCGCATCCCATCTGCGATTATCTGCAGGGCGTCACCCATTCTCTCTGCACCCTCGAATTCGAAGATCACCGCCCCCTTTACGACTGGGTGGGGATCTCTCTGGGGTTTGCCCCCAAGCCTCGCCAGATCGAGTTTGCGCGGCTGAACATCACCAACACCGTGATGAGCAAGCGCTATCTCAAAAAACTGGTGGAGGAGGGCTTTGTGCACGGATGGGACGACCCGCGCATGCCCACGCTTGCGGGGATGGCAAACCGCGGCGTTCCCGCGGCGGCGGTGCGCGATTTTTGTTCCCGCATCGGCATCGCCAAAGCAAATTCCGAGTGCGAATATTCCTATTTTGAGGCGTGTATCCGCGAATATTGCAACGCCCACGCCGCGCGCGCGATGGCTGTCTTAGATCCCATTCGGGTCACCCTCACCGATTACGAGGGGGAAGAGGAGACGGACTTCGACGTCAATCCGCTGGACGCGTCCGCCGGCAGGCGCAAGGTCGTGTTCGGCAAGCACCTCTACATCGACGGCGGAGACTTTGCCCTCGATCCGCCCCCCAAGTATTTTCGCCTCAAAAAGGGAGGGTACGTCCGCCTGAAAAACGCATATATCATCCGCTGCGACGACGTCGTGTTCGACGGGGAAGGCAATGTCAAGGAAGTGCTTTGTTCGTATGTTCCCGAAAGCCACAGCGGCTGCGATACGAGCGGCATTAAGGTCAAGGGCGTCATCCAGTGGGTGAACGCGGACAGGGCGGTGCCCGCCGAGGTGCGGCAGTACGAAAGTCTTTTGAAAGACGCCGCCTATGCCGGGCAGGATTTTTCCGAGCGGATGAACGAGGAAAGTGAAAAGATCGTGCCGGCGCAGGCGGAGCCTTTCCTCGCCGCGGCGGAGGACGGGGAGGCGTTTCAGCTCCTGCGCACGGGCTATTATAAAAAATGTACGCAGGACGGCAAGCTCGTCCTGTCCGAGATCGTTTCCCTCAAGGACAATTTTAACAAAAAATGACGCCCCGCAGGCGCCTTGCGGCAGTTGACGGCGCGCCCTGCGGCGTGTATAATAGAATTGCCGAATCCCGCGGGGCGCAGCCCCGCAGTATCCAACGAGGTCGTGTATCGTGAAGATCTGTAAGAATTGCGGACAGCAGACGGACGACGGTAAGGTACGCTGTCCTTATTGCGGCTTTTTGTTCGAGGACAACATGGATGACGTCCTCCGCAAGATGAAAAGCACGCTGAAAAATTACAGGAAGGAAGAAAGCGCCCGCGCCGCACAGCAAAAGGCAGCCGCGCCGTCGCCGGCGGCAGCCTCTGCTCCCGCCGCGCCCGCGCGCGCAGCCGAAGGAGAACGCGCACAGGGCGCTCCGGCTGCGCGGGATCCGCGCGAACGCTTCGAACTGTTGAGCGAGGTCGCCCAGCTGAAAGGGGAGGTGCGCGTTTTGCAGGGAGAAGTGGACAGGCTGCACGGCAGCCGTCAGCCGGGGGTGCAGCCCCTGCCTTCCGCTTATCTTGTGTCGCCGCGGCACAACGCCGCGCCGCAGGCTGCGCAGGAACCCGCGCGCAGGCCTCGCCGCACGTTGAGGACGCGCAGCGTCAACCGCATCGTGCTCTCCTTTCTCGGCGCCGTCCTGCTGGCGGTGAGCATGTGCGTGTTTTCCTTCGCCTGGGTGCGGGACATCAGCCTGGACGCCTACGGCGGCAGCATGAGCGGGTATCAGGCGCTCGTGCATCTCTTTTCGCAAGGGGATACGGGGGCGCGCGGCTTTGTCGGCGTGCTCGTCGGCATCATGCGGCACGAATATGCCTCGAGCGAGCTGATCAACGGCATCTGCCGCGACGTCTGCCGCTTTGTCGTGCGTTGGGGCACCGCGGCGTATGCGGTCTGCCTGCTTTGCAGCCTGCCCCTCCTCGTGAGCATCGGCGGCAAGATCCGCCTCGGCATCTGGCACAGCTTTTGGGCGTGGATCTCCTTCCTCGTCTCGTTGGCAGTCTTTGCCGCGCTCTGCTGGACGTTCGGTTTTTCTTCGCTCACCGTCGCCTTTATGGTCGGGGTGGGGGCGAACCTCGTGCGGGCGGTCTTGCTCTGTTTTTACCGGCAGGAACGTTATTACGAGGGCGGCCTGCAATGACCGGAAAATAAGATACGGGCGCCCCCGTGCGATGCGCGGGGGCGCCCTTTTGCCGTTTTGGCGGATCGGCAAAAATTTCCTTCTCCTTTTCGGGTATGCCTCCCGCGCGGCGGGGGCATAATAAGGGACGTAAGGAGGATGACGCCATGTCGTTTGAGGGAACGAAAACTTTTACCAATCTCGCCCGTTCGTTTGCGGGGGAAAGTCAGGCGGGGATGCGATATCAGCTGATCGCAAAGCTCGCCACGGCGGAGAAGTATGCGGTGCTCGCCGATACCGTCCGCACGATCGCAAAGAACGAGACATATCATGCCAAGACGTTTTTTGATACCATTCTGCAAAAGGCGGGCAGCTGTGAAAAGATCGACCTGAACGCGGGTTATCCGTTTCACTTCGGGACTCTGGAACAAAACCTCGCATTCGCGGCAGAAGATGAGCGCGCGGAATACGAGGAGGTCTATCCCGCTTTTGCGGAGGAGGCCGAACGGGAGGGTTTTGCCGACGTCGCGGCGTTGTTTCGCAGGGTCGCGGGGGTAGAAAAGGAGCACGGCATCGTGTTCCGCTATCTGTATGAAGCCTTCCGCGGCGGCACCTTGTACAAGCGAGAAAAACCGACGCTTTGGGTATGCAGCGAGTGCGGTTACCGCGCCACGGCAGAAGAAGCGTGGCAGGTCTGCCCGCTGTGTAAGGCGGGACGGGGTTTCGTAGAGATACACTTACCGTTCGATACAAAATAAGGAGAAAAGCATGAAAAACAACAAGACGGCTTCTTCCGCGCCCGAAAAGCAGGCGCAAAATCCCAAAAGCGCTTCGGGCGGCAAATGCTGCTCCAAGAGCACGGGCAAAGGGGCGAAAGCCTGCTCCAAGTCCAAGGAATAAAGATGAAGGAGAAAAAAGCTCGCAAGGGGGAGATGTTCTCTCCGTATGACGAGGACGGCAGCTATACGGGCGCGCCCGAAGAGGGAAAGCCCGTGCAGGACGCCGACGATCTTTGATCCGTAAAAAATGCGCCGAGCTGACGGCGCATTTTTTTACGGGCGGGTCACCGCGTCCGTTTCAGTTTGTTTTTGACGCTCGCGTCGTAACATAATACCGTTGCGGCGACGCCGACGTTCAGGGAATCGCACTTGCCGAGCATGGGGATGGCGACCATTTCGTACGCGCCGTCGTACCATTCGCGGGTGATGCCGTAACGTTCGCTGCCCATGACCAACGCCGTTTTTTTGCCGTACGGCTCTTCAAAATAATATCTCTCGGCGCGCGTGTCGGCAAGATAGACGGTAAAGCCGTGCTCTTTCAGCCACGCGCGGCATTCGCCGACGCTCTCAAACGGAAAGACGGGCACGGACAGGACGGCGCCCTGGCTGCCCTTGATGAGTTTGGGGTGGGTCATGCGCACCTTGCGGTTGCACAAAAACACGCCGTCCAGCCCCGCGCCGTCCGCCATGCGCAGCATGGTGCCCACATTGCCCGGGATCTCGATGCCGTCCAAGACGAGGACGACCGCGTTTTGCGGCGGGACAAACGCCGCAAGGTCGAAGGAGGGGAGCGCCGCGAGTGCCATCAGCCCGTCGGGGCGGTCGCGTTCGGACAGCTTTTCGTATGTTTTTGCGGATACCGTATACAGGTTTTCCGCGCGCTGCGCCAATTTTTCGGCGAGGGCGGCGGCTTCGCTCGTGCGGATGTGTTCCGGGCAGAGGATGAGCGAATCGATGTGCGTGCGGAACTGTTCGCACATCTTCAGGATCCAGATCCCCTCCGCTACGAACAATTTATGAGGGTTGGGCTTAGAGTTGGACAAGATGCCTTTGACCTGCTTGATCTTGGGGTTTTGTTCGCCGATCGCGAGGAAACCGTGCGCGGCGAGCACTTCTTCGATGGTATTCATAGGCAAATACTAACAGATTTTTCCGCCGTTGTCAAGCCGTCGCGCTGCGGCATACGATGAAACGGGGCGGGGCGCACGCGTTTGTAAAATTTTGGTAAAGAAAGGGTGAAAAGGCGGAACGGCGGTTGAGATATTGTGCGCGGTATGGTATAATGGCGGAAAATTTCGTGCGAGGAGGGAACATGGAAGTACGGGAAAAGAAAGAAGGCGTATCCGCCGAGGGCGCGGATAAGGCCCGCAAGCGCGGCATTTTTGCCGTAAAAATATTTCAATACCGCCTCGTCACCCTCTTTTTGCTGATGATCGTGATGTCTTTTGCGGGATTTGTGGTGGAAAACCTGTTCCGTCTTTTCCGTGACGGCGTGCTGAACAGCCGCCGGCAGATCCTGCCCTTTTTGTTCGCTTACGGCATCGCCGTGTTTGCCATGTATGTGGCGATCGGCACGCCGAAGGAGATGCGCTTTTTCTGCTGGCGCATTTTCAGGAAGGAGAGCAAACTTTCGGCGGCGGCAAAGTATGTCTGCTATTTCCTCATCCTCTTCGCCTTCATCTTTTTTGGGGAGGTGCTTTTCGGCAGCTTTGTGGAATGGGTGTCCGGCGTGGTGCTTTGGGATTACACGGGCATCCCGCTGTGTTTTACAAAATACACGAGCGTGCCCACCGCGCTGGGACTGTCGGCGGGGGTCATGCTCTTTATGCGCTTCGTGTTTGAGCCGTTGATGAAAAAACTCGACCGCATCCCCGACAAGGTGCTGTTGGGGCTGGACATCGGGCTGGGGGTGCCCGTCGTCGCCGACTGGATCGCGATGCTCGTCCTGATGTTCGGCTTCGGCATCTCTGAAAATTGGTGGTCCATTCGGGTTTGGTGAGCGGGCGTTCCCCGATCCGTCATAACTTTTCAATCTTCGACATAGACTATAACATCGCGGAAAAAGCGGGGGGATATCTATGTGGGAGTATATGGAACGGCGGGCGGTGCGCTCGGCAGAATATATCTTGGAGACGGGCGGGACGGTCAGGGATTGCGCCTCGCATTTCGGCGTCAGCAAATCGACTGTACATAAGGACGTATCCGAGCGGCTCGCCGCGATCGATCCCTCTCTCTTTTGCGAAGTGCGGCGGGTCTTGGAAAAAAATCTTGCCGAGCGGCACATCCGCGGCGGGGACGCGACACGCCGCAAATACCGCGGCGAAAAAAAATAGTCGTCCCGGCGGGCAGGCATTGCCCGCCGTTTTCCTGTATCGGCGTAAATTTCCGACCCCTTTGCGCGGCGGGCGCCCCTCAGATTCTTGTCAAATTTTTTCAAGTGTGTTAAAATAGATAAAATCATACGGCAAGGCGCTTTTTTTGCTTTGTTTAGTTCAGTTTATTGACAAAAGAGGGCGGTTGTTATGGCAAAATTGTTGGGGATAGACGTCGGTTCGACTACGGTCAAAGCGGCAGTCCTTTCCGAATCCCTCGAGATCTTGTATACGAGTTACGAGCGCCATTACGCGCGCGTCAAGGAGTGCGTGCTTCATCAGCTCGGCGTCGTGCGCGAAAAATTCGGCGGCGATTTTTGTATCAGCGTCACGGGTTCGGCGGGGTTGGGCCTTGCCGAGCGCAGCGGCCTTCCCTTCGTGCAGGAAGTGCAGGCGGCATTCACCGCCATCCGCAGGTATTATCCGGACGCGGACGCGGCGGTGGAACTGGGCGGCGAGGACGCCAAGATCATCTTCATCACGGGCGGCACCGAGCAGCGCATGAACGGCAGCTGCGCGGGCGGCACGGGCGCCTTTATCGATCAAATGGCGACCCTCCTCGATCTCTCCGTCGGCGAGATGGACGAGCTTTCTTTGAAGGCGGAAAAGGTGTATCCCATCGCCTCCCGCTGCGGTGTGTTCGCCAAATCGGACATCCAGCCCCTTCTGAATCAGGGCGCGCGGAAGGAGGATATCGCCGCCAGCATCTTTCAGGCGGTGGTCGATCAGACGGTTTCGGGCCTCGCGCAGGGCAGGCGCATCAAGGGCAAAGTCCTCTTTTTGGGCGGCCCGCTCTACTTTCTCAAAGGGCTGCGCAGGGCGTTCCGAAAGACGCTCGCCCTCGACGGCGAGCATGCCGTATTCCCCGATAACGCCCCTTCCTTTATGGCGATCGGCGCGGCGCTGTATGCGGCGAACGTGGATGCCGTGCCCATCGGCGAGGCGATTTTCCGCATCGAAAACGCGAAGGGCAGCGACGACGTAGTGACGGGCGACCCGCTCTTCAAAGACCGCGCCGAATACGAGGACTTTGTCTCCCGCCATAAAAAAAGCGACCTCGCCTTTGCGGACATCCGTTCTTACCGCGGGGACGCCTATCTCGGCATCGACAGCGGTTCGACCACGACCAAACTTATCCTCGTCACGCCCGACGCGAAGATCTTATATTCGCATTATCAATCGAACAACGGGCAGCCGCTCGACATCGTTTTAGAGCGCCTGCGCGAGATCTATTCCCTCGCGGAAGGGCGGGTGCGCATCGCGGGGGCGGCGGTCACAGGCTACGGCGAGGATATGATGAAGGCGGCGCTCAAGGCGGACTTCGGCATCGTCGAAACGGTCGCCCATTTCAAGGCGGCGCTCTGGTTCGACCCGCAGGTGGATTTCATCATCGATATCGGCGGGCAGGACATCAAGTGCTTTAAGATCAAAAACGGCGTCATCGATTCCATCATGCTCAACGAGGCGTGTTCCTCCGGCTGCGGCTCTTTTATCCAGACTTTCGCCAAGGCGATGGGGATGGAGATCGACGAATTTTCCAAATTGGGATTGTTTGCCAAACATCCCGTGGAACTGGGGAGCCGCTGCACCGTGTTCATGAACAGTTCGGTCAAGCAGGCGCAAAAGGAGGGGGCGAGCGTCGAGGATATTTCGGCGGGGCTGTCCGCTTCTATCGTCAAAAACGCCATCTATAAAGTGATCCGTGCGCGGACGCCGGACGAACTGGGCGAGCATATCCTCGTGCAGGGGGGCACCTTTTTGAACGACGCCGTGCTGCGTTCGTTCGAGATCGAGACGGGCAAGCAGGTCGTACGTCCCGGCATTGCGGGATTGATGGGCGCCTTCGGCGCGGCGCTCTACGCCAAAGAAAATATCCGAGGGGAAAGTACGGTCATCTCCGAAGAGGAGTTGAAGGGTTTCACATATACTTCCAAAAGCCACGTCTGCAAGGGGTGCACTTCTCACTGCAGCGTGAACGTCATCGGCTTTTCGGACGGGAGAAAGTTTATCTCCGGCAACAAGTGCGAAAAGGGAGCGGGGCGCAAACCGCACTCCGACGAGTTGGATATCTACGCCTATAAATACGAGCGCATCCAAAAGAGCGTCACGGGCGCCGCCGGCAGGCGGGGCAGGGTAGGCATCCCGTTGGCGCTCGTCTTTTACGAACAGCTCCCGCTGTGGGCGGGCTTTTTCGAGACGTGCGGCTTTGAAGTGGTGCTGAGCGAGCGCTCCTCCCGCGAATTGTACTTCCGCGGGCAGCATACCGTCGCCAGCGATACCGTCTGTTATCCCGCAAAGCTCACGCACGGGCACATAGAAAGTTTGCTCGACAAGGGCGTGGATTTTATCTTTTATCCCTGCGAGAGCTATAATTTGGACGAACACGATTCGACCAATCATTATAACTGCCCCGTCGTCGCGTATTATCCGGAACTTCTCAAGGCGAACAACGAGCGGCTGTCGGAAGAAAACTTCGTCATGCCGTACATCGATCCGAACGACAGGCGGACAACGGTGCGCGCCCTCAAAAAGGCGCTCAAAAAATACAAGCTTTCCGCGGGGCTCATCAAAAGGGGGCTGAAAGAGGGCTTTGCACGGCTGGAAGCGTATTATCGCGACGTGCGCGACAAGGGCGGCGAGATCACCGCCAAAGCGGAGCGGCTGGATCTGCCCGCCGTCATCCTCGCGGGCAGGCCGTACCATATCGACCCGGAGATCAATCACGGCATCGGCAAACTGCTCACTTCGCTGCATATCGCCGTGCTCTCGGAAGACAGCGTCTTTTTCAAGGGAAAGGAAGTGCTCGTCAACGTCCTCAACCAATGGACGTATCACGCCCGCCTGTACCGCGCGGCGGAATATGCGGGCGAGCATGACAACGTCAACCTCGTGCAGCTCGTCTCTTTCGGGTGCGGCATCGACGCGATCACGACGGACGAAGTGCGTTCCATTTTGGAAAAGAGCGGAAAATTGTACACACAGATCAAGATCGATGAGATCAACAACCTCGGCGTGGTGAAGATCCGCCTTCGCAGCATGCTCGCCGCGATCGAGGAGCAAAAGAGGCGCAGGGATGAAGAAAAAAAGAGATGAAAGGCAGGACGCCGTCGCCGATTTCCGCGACGAGTATCCGAAATTTACGAAAGAGATGAAGCATACGCACAAGATCCTGGTGCCCGATATGCTCCCCGTTCACTTCGGCATCATTGTCGAGATCTTAAAAAAAGACGGCTGGGACATCGAGCTTTTGCACAACGATTCGCGTGCGGTCATCGACGAGGGGCTAAAACACGTCCATAACGATACCTGCTATCCCGCGCTTTGCGTCACGGGGCAGTTTATCGACGCCTTAAAGAGCGGAAAATACGACGTCGAGCACACCGCGGTCATGATCACCCAGTCGGGCGGCGGCTGCCGCGCGTCCAATTACATTCCCCTCATCCGCAAGGCGCTCAAGGCGGAGTTTCCGCATGTGCCCGTCGTCTCCCTCAATTTTGCGGGGCTGGAAAAGGACAGCGGCTTTCCCGTCGATCTCGTGACGCTCGCCAAGCTGGCGTTCGCCATCTTTTACGGGGATACGCTTGCCTCTCTTTATAACCAATGCAAACCGTATGAAGAGGAAGAGGGCGCTTCCGACAGGGCGCGCGAGGACTGCGTTCGGTATATTTTGGAGGCGTTTGACCGCAAAAAGTATCTGCGCTACCGGCGCATCACGCGGTATTTGCTGGAACGCTTTCAAAAGGTGGAAGGGAAAAGGGAAGGAAAGGTCAAGGTCGGCATCGTAGGGGAGATCTACGTCAAATATTCTCCCCTCGGCAACAACCGTCTCGAAGAATTTTTGCTTTCGGAAGGGTGCGAGCCGGTCGTGCCCGCCCTCATGGATTTTGTCATGTATTGTGCCGTCAACAACGTCAACGACGCCAAATTATACAACAAAAAGAGCGCGGCGACCCCGCTGTTTGCCCTCGTCTACCGATATTTGCACCGCGTGCAGAAAAAGATCATCCGCCTCACGGAAAAATACGGGTTCGAGCCGCTGCACGACTTCGAGCACCTGCGGCGTTGTGCGGACAAGGTCATCAACCAAGGGGTAAAGATGGGCGAAGGCTGGCTGATCCCCGCGGAGATGGCGGCGCTGGCGGAGACGGGGACGGATAACATCGTCTGCGCCCAGCCTTTCGGCTGCCTGCCCAACCATATCGCGGGCAAAGGGACGATCCGCACCCTGAAAGAGATGTATCGATATGAGAACATCGTCGCGGTCGATTACGACCCTTCGGCGACCAAAGTCAATCAGGAGAACCGCATCAAACTGATGCTCGCCACCGCGCGGGAAAATTATGGACGAATAAAAAATCAAGAAAAATAGCGGTCGGATATCCCCGATCGGTCGACAGATGTCATCGTTGCCCGCACACGGCAATTTAGATCTTTCTCTTACGATCAGCGATCCCGGACAAAGGAATGACGGCGTGAGCGCATTCGGCAAGGGAAGCAAGACGTGCCGCCCGCAAAATTGCGGACGGCACGCTTCGCATGGAAAAATGGTAACGGGTGAGCATTTTCGTACAAGGCAGGCATTTCGGGCGTTTTGCAGAAGCTGCCGCCTTTGCCTATATTATATATTCGCGCCGAGGCGGGTGGCAAGCCTATCTTGTCACGCTTTTGTAATAAATTCGTAATAAATTTGTCCTCCGTACACGATCGGCTTGCGGGGCATATTCGGGCGGGGCGGGCGCATACAATGGCGTATGGCATACGCGAGCGAATTCCGCTATAAAAACAGCCGCCACAGGCGGGGTGGGCAGACCTCCCGCAGGAAGGCGTTTGTCTTTGCCTCCCTTCTTTTGGCGGCGGTCGTCTTTGTCACCGTGTTTTTGCAAAAAAACGTCTCCGGCGTGCTCTATAACGCCGGTGAGGCATTCGTGCGCGCCGCGGCGGAATCCGCGCTCAACGACGCGGTCGCGGAGACGCTTGCGGGCGCGGGGTACGCTTCTTTCGTCACCGTGCAAAGGGACGGGGAAGGGAGAGTGCTCTCCATAGAAGCGAACGCCGCAGATATCAATCTCTTTGCCCGCATGACGGCGAGCGCCGCGATGGCAAAGATCGCCGAGCGCGCGGCGGCGGGCATCCGCGTGCCCGTGGGCGCCTTTACAGGCATCGGTTTTTTGGCCGGCGCGGGGCCTTCCGTCACCTTCCGCATCCTTTCGGCGGGCAGCGTCGCCTGCTCTTTCCGCTCGGAATTTACGGGGGCGGGGATCAACCAGTCGCTGCATTCCGTCTATCTCGACCTCGAGGCGACGGTGGGCATCGTCATGCCTTCGGGCACGGACGAGATCGTTGCGCGCGCCGAGGTGCTCGCCGCGGAGAGCGTCATCGTGGGGGAGGTGCCGGAAATCTTTTTCGGGGCGGACTTGTTCGGAGATGGATATCGCGTCGGCGGATGAACGGATGCGGAAAGGTGCCCCGTTTTTTGTTGACTTTTTTTTGATTTTACGGTAAGATATAGAAAAGCGATGCAAAGGCTGTGACGAAGACAGGCGGGGCAGATGCGCACTTGGCAGAGAAGGGGATCCGAAGGCTGCAAGGTCTCCCGAAGGGCGCGCCCGGCTATTCCCTTCCGAGCCGCTTTCCCGAACCCGGTCGTGCAGTAAGGAAAGCCGATCTCCGCGCGTCAGGCGGACAAAGAGGCGGGGCTTCCCGCGAACATGGGTGGTACCGCGCCGGCATGACCGTCGCCCCGTGAAGTTTTCACGGGGCGCGTTTTTTTGCCGTCGCCGTCATCCTTTGTCATCGCCCTTTTTCGGAGGTTTTTATGAAAGAACAGGTAGAAAAGATCCGCGCGGAGATCGCCGCGGGGATCGAGGAAGCCAAAAACGGGACGAGGCAGGCGCTCTTTGCATTGAAGATGCGCTATCTCGGCAAGACGGGGGAGATCTCCGCCCTTTCCAAGGGGATGCGCAGCGTGCCCGCCGAAGAGCGGCCCGCCATGGGCAAGCTGGTCAGCGAGGTGCGCGCATGGGCGGAGGCTCTTTTCGACGAGACGGAGGCGCTGCTCAAAAAAAAGGAATTGCAAGAGCGCTACGAGCGGGAACGCTTAGACGTCACCATGCCTGCGCGCTTTGCCGAGACGGGCACCCTTCATCCCGTCAATATCGTCAAAAAAGAGATCGTCGAATGTTTCGAAGGGATGGGGTTTGAGATCTTCGAAGGGCCGGAGATCGAAAAAGATTATTACAATTTTCAGGCGCTGAATATCCCCGCCGATCATCCCGCGAGAGACATGCAGGACACCTTCTTCATCACGGACGAGCTGTTGCTGCGCTCGCAGACGTCCTGCGGGCAGATCCGCGTGATGGAAAACAAGAGGCCGCCCATCAAGGTGCTCAGCCCGGGCAGGGTGTACCGTTCGGACAGCGACGCGACCCATTCGCCCATGTTCCATCAAATGGAGGGGCTGGTCGTCGATAAGGGCATCACGCTGTGCGACCTCAAGGGGATCCTCGACGAATTTGCCCGCCGCATGTTCACGCCGGAAACAAAGACGCGGCTGCGCCCGTCCTATTTTCCGTTTACCGAGCCGAGCGTGGAGGTGGATCTTTCCTGCCATAACTGCGGGGGCAAGGGCTGCCGCCTGTGCAAGGGAACGGGATGGATCGAGATCCTCGGCGCGGGCGTCGTCAACCGCCGCGTTTTGGAAAATTGCGGCATCGACCCCGACGAGTACACGGGCTTTGCCTTCGGCATGGGGCTGGAACGCATCGCGATGATCAAATACGGCATCAACGATATGCGGTATCTGTTCGAAAACGACGTGCGGCTTTTGAAGCAGTTCAAAGATTGACGGGAGGAAACGGCGATGAAAGTACCTTTCAGTTGGCTCAAAGATTATGTGGACATCGATATTTCCGCCGAACAGCTGCAAGAAAAACTCTTTTCCTGCGGGTTCGAGGTGGAAGAACTCAAATATCTCGGCGAAGAGATCGACCGCTGCGTCGTCGGCAGGATCGTGCGCCTCGAAAAACATCCGGACGCCGATAAATTGCAGATCTGCAGCTTGGACTGCGGCGAATACGGCGGGGATATCCGGATCGTTACGGGGGCGGACAACGTCTTTGAAGGGGCGCTGGTGCCCGTGGCGTTGGACGGTTCTTCTCTGCACGGGGGCGTAAAGATCAAAAAAGGCAAGCTGCGCGGGGTCGAATCGTGCGGCATGCTCTGTTCGGGGGAGGAGCTCGGCATCAACGAGGACTGGTATGACGGCGCGGGCGTAAACGGCATCCTCATCCTGAAAGGGGAGATCCCCGTGGGAACGGATATCAAAGAGGTGGTGGGACTGGACGACTATCTCTTCGACATTGCCGTGACTGCCAACCGCCCCGACTGCCAAAGCGTGTACGGCATCGCGCGCGAAGTCGCCGCCGTGCTCAAAAAACCGCTGCGGCCCGTCGACCTGGCATACGAAGCGGAAGCGTTCAGCACGAGCGAGCGCGTGCGCGTGCATGTGGAGGCGCCGGACCTGTGCCCCCGTTACATCGCCCATTATGTGCGCGATCTTAAGATCGCCCCTTCTCCGCAGTGGCTGCGCCGCCGCCTCGCCCTGTGCGGCATCCGCGCCATCAGCAATGTGGTGGATATCACCAACTTCGTGCTGCTCGAACTGGGGCAGCCCATGCACGCTTTCGATCTTTCTAAGATCGAAGGGGACGAGATCTGCGTCCGCCGCGCCGCGGCGGGGGAGAAGATCGTCACCCTCGACGAAAAGGAATTTACGCTGAACGACAAGGTCTTGGTCATCGCCGACGCCGTAAAGCCGGCGGCGCTGGCGGGGGTCATGGGGGGCAGCGGCAGCGGCATCGGTGCGGATACGAAAGAAGTCCTTTTTGAGAGCGCCAAGTTCGAGCGCGCCAACATCCGCCGTACTTCCCGCGCGCTGGGGCAGAAGAGCGATTCTTCCTCCCGCTTTGAAAAGGGGGTGGACGCCTATACGACGGGCATCGCCATCAACCGCGCCCTCCACTTCATCGATGCGCTCGGCTGCGGCAGGATCGCCTGCGACCGCTACGACATCGAGGAGAAGGCGGCGGAGCCCGTCGTCGTCAAGACTTCCTGCGCGCGCATCAATGCGCTGCTCGGCATCGAAGTGCCCGCGGAGGAGATCAAAGACATCCTCCGGAGGCTGCACTTCAACGTGTCTGCCAAAGGGGACGCGCTGACCGTCACCGCGCCCGCTTACCGCGAGGATATCGAAGGGTATCCCGACCTCGCGGAGGAGGTCATCCGCATGTACGGCTACGAGCACATCAAGGGGACGTTCATGCCCACGGCGCAGGTCACGGGCGGCGGCTATTCTTCCGCGCAGCGCGAAGAGGAGCGCATAAAGCGCATCATGCGCGGGCAGGGCTGCAACGAGATCATCACCTATTCCTTTATTTCTCCGAAAGATTATGCCCTGCTGCGCTTGGAGGAGGAAGGGGAGCGGGCGATCCGCATCAAAAATCCGATCGGCGAGGACATGAGCCTCATGCGCACCACGCTGGCACCCTCCATGCTGACCACCCTCGTGCGCAATGTCCGCCGCGGCAATGCGCGCGCCCGCCTCTTTGAATCGGCAAACGTCTATCTTGCGGACGAGATGCCTTTGACCGACCTGCCGCGGGAGGAAAAACGCCTTTCCTTCGGCGTTTACGGCGCGGGCGAGGACTTTTATACCGCCAAGGGCATCCCCGAAGCGATCGCCGCCGAGTACGGCGTCCGTTTTGCCTACGAGGCGGCGGAAAAGCCTTTCCTGCATCCCGGAAAGTGCGCTAAGATCCTCTTCGGCGGGGAGGAGATCGGTTGGTTGGGCGCGCTGGCGCCCGACATCGCCGAAGCGCTTTCTTTGGAGACGGAAGTGTTCCTCGGAGAGCTGGATCACGCCAAATTACAGCCCCTCCTTGCGGGCACGCTGCACTTTGCGCCGCTGCCCGCCTTCCCCGAAGCAGTGCGCGACCTCGCCCTCGTCTGCGGCGAGCAGGTGCTTTGCGCCGATATCGAAAGCGGCATCCGCGAGGCGTGCAAATATGTCACCGGCGTGAAGCTGTTCGACGTTTATCGCGGCGGGCAGATCGGGGAGGGCAAAAAGAGCATGGCGTTTACCGTCACCTTTACCCCCCGCGACAAGGCGTTTTCGCCCGACGACGTGGACGGGTACGTTCGCCGCATCTTGAAAACGCTCGGAGAAAAGGTCGGCGTCGTTCTCCGCTGACCGCGCGCGTTTGAGTTTTTATGCAAAAGAATAAATTTTTATACATTTTCGGGGCGGAAACGCCCCGAAAATATTGCATTCCGGCGAAAGATATGGTATAATACGGGGTATATACGTCGCAACGGAGAGGGAAACGGCCATGAAGATGTTCAGCCCCGAGATCGAAAGGATGGAGAGGAAGGAGATCCGCGCGATGCAGCTCGAGCGGCTCCGCCATATCGTGCGTTACGCCTACGAAAACGTGCCCATGTACAGGCAGCGTTTTGACGGGATCGGGCTGAAGCCGGAGCATATCCGTACGCTCGGGGACATCGAAAAGATCCCGTACACGACCAAGGACGATCTGCGCGACAACTATCCTTTCCGTCTCTTGGCGGTGCCGATGAAAAAGATCGTGCGCGTGCATGCTTCGAGCGGCACGACGGGTAAGCCGATCACCTGCGGCTATACGCGGGCGGATCTCGACGGCTGGTCGACCTGTATCGCGCGTATTTTGGCGATGGCGGGGGCGACGGAGGAGGACATCTTCCACGTCGCTTTCGGTTACGGGCTGTTCACGGGCGGGTTCGGGCTGCATTACGGCATCGAAAAGCTGGGCGCCGCCGTTGTGCCCGTCTCTTCCGGCAATACAGAGCGGCAGATCATGCTCCTGAAAGATTTCGGTGCCACGGCGCTCGTCGCCACGCCGAGTTACGCCATGTATCTGGCGGAGACGGCGAAAAAGCTGGGCGTTTTGGAGGATCTGAAGGTGCGCTTGGTCTGTATGGGGGCGGAGGCTTCCACGGCAGAAATGCACGAGGCGCTCCGCACCATCCTCGGGGCATTCCCTACCGAAAATTACGGGCTCACCGAAGTGGGCGGCCCGGGCGTCGCGGGAGAGTGCCGCGAAAAGGCGGGCATGCACATCAACGAGGATATGTTTTATCCCGAGATCGTCAATATCGAGCAAAACCGCGCCCTGCCGGAAGGGGAGAGGGGAGAATTGGTGCTGACCACGCTGACGAAGGAGGGGATGCCCGTTCTCCGCTACCGCACGAAGGACATCACCTCGCTGACATACGAACCCTGCCGCTGCGGCAGGACGACGGCGCGCATGGCGCGCGTGGTGGGGCGCACGGACGATATGCTCATCATCCGCGGCGTCAACGTGTTCCCGTCTCAGATCGAAAGCGTGCTGATGGCGATGCCCGAACTGGGCAAGACGTACGAGATCGTCGTCGACCGCGTTCGGTACATGGACACGATCGAGGTGCATGTCGAGGTGGAGGACGCGGATCTTTTGACAGATTACGGCAAACTCGAAGAGCTGGTCGCCAAGATCAGACACCGTCTGCGCGTGGTCATACAGTTGGACGTCAAGGTCAAATTGGTCGAACCGTTTTCCATCAGGCGGACGGAAGGCAAGGTCAAACGGGTCACCGACCTCAGAAAAATGTGAACCGGAAGAGCAGGACACGGGGAGGCAGGTCTTAAAATGAAGAAATTACTGTTGGGCGATTTTGCCGTCGCGCGCGGCGCGTGGGAGGCGGGCGTGCACGTCGCAGCCGCATATCCCGGTACTCCCTCCACGGAGATCACGGAAGAATTGGCACGTTATCCGGAAGTGTACAGCGAGTGGTCTCCCAACGAAAAGGTCGCCTTGGAAGTGGGCATCGGCGCATCCCTGCGCGGCGCGCGCGCCATCGTCTCGATGAAACACGTAGGGCTGAACGTCGCCTGCGATCCTCTTTTTACCGCTTCTTACACGGGCGTGAACGGCGGTCTCGTCATCGCCGTGGCGGACGATCCGTCCGTCTTTTCCTCGCAGAACGAACAGGATACGCGGTTGACCGCCGTCAGCGCCAAAGTGCCCGTATTGGAGCCTTCCGACAGCGCCGAGGCGAAGGAGTTTACCAAGTTGGCGTTCGCATTATCCGAAAAATACGATACGCCCGTCATCTTGCGGCTCACGACCCGCGTCGCTCATTCGCAGTCGGCGGTGGAAACGGAAGAACGCAGGGAGGTGCCTCTGCGCGCATACGAAAAAAATATACCCAAATACGTCATGATGCCCGCCAACGCGCGCGTCAAACACGTCACGGTGGAACTGCGCACCGAAAAACTTTCGGAGGACGCAAATGATTTTTCGATCAACCGCATCGAGGCGGGGGACGGAGAATTGGGCGTCATCTGTTCGGGCGGGGTGTACGAATATGTCAAGGAGGCGCTGCCGGGAGCGAGCATCTTGAAATTGGGCATGGTATATCCGCTTCCGTATAAGCTCATCGAAAAATTCGCCGAGAGCGTCAAGCGCTGCATCGTGGCGGAAGAACTTGCCCCGCATATCGAGACGCTCGTCAAAGCGGCGGGCATCCGTGTGGAGGGGAAGGAAATATTTCCCCTTGAAGGGGAGTTTTCCGCCAAGCTCATCCGCGAGCGGGTGCTGGGGGAAAAGTCCTGCGCGGCCTGCGCCAACGTGCCCGCACGTCCCCCCGTCCTCTGCGCCGGCTGCCCGCACAGGGGGGTGTTTTATATCCTTTCCAAGCGCAAACTCAGCGTCTTGGGGGATATCGGCTGCTATACGTTGGGCGCGGTGCCGCCCCTCTCCGCGATGGACGCCGTCGTCTGCATGGGGGCCAGCATCGGCATGGCGGTCGGCTTCGACAAATCCGATCCCGAAGCGCACAGGCATTCCGTGGCGGTCATCGGCGACTCCACGTTTATCCACAGCGGCATCACGGGGCTGATCGACGCCGTCTATAATAAAGCGAAGATCACCGTCATCATCCTTGACAATCGGACGACGGGCATGACGGGGCATCAGAACCATCCCGCGACGGGCAGGACGATCAAAAACGAGGATACATACGAACTCGACCTCGCCGAAGTTTGCCGTGCCGTCGGCGTGCGCCGCGTGCGCACCGTCGATCCCGTCGATCTCGCGGCGACGGAGGAAGCGATCTGCGCCTCCCTTGCGGAGGAGGAAGTCTCCGTCGTCATCGCCAAAAGGCCGTGCGCGCTTTTGGCAAAAAAGATGTACCGCGGGTTCAAGGTCAACGATAAATGCAAAAAGTGCGGAGCGTGCCTGCGGCTCGGCTGTCCCGCCGTCGTCAAAGGGAAGGAGGGCGTCGAGATCGACGCTTCCCTCTGCACGGAATGCGGGCTGTGTCAAAAGGTTTGTAAGTTCGGCGCGATCGAAGGGGAGGCAGAATGAGCATGCAAGACGTAAAAAAGACGGACATCCTCATCGTCGGCGTCGGCGGGCAGGGAACGCTGTTGGCGAGCCGCGTGCTCGGAAAGTACGCGCTCGATGCGGGTTTTGACGTCAAGTTGAGCGAAGTGCACGGCATGGCGCAGCGGGGCGGCAGCGTGATGACATATGTGCGCATCGGCAAGGACATCGCCTCTCCCGTCATCGACGAAGGGGGAGCCGACTTCATCCTCGCCTTTGAAAAGTTGGAAGCGCTTCGCTACCTGCATTATCTTTCCCCCGAAGGGCAGATCCTGTATTCCACGCAGGAGATCATGCCCATGCCCGTGGTGACGGGCGCGGCGGAGTATCCGCGCGATATCGAGGCACGGCTGCCGGGCACGGGGATAGACGCGCTGGGGCTGGCGCTGGAAGCGGGCAATGGCAGGGCAGCCAACTCCGTCATGCTCGGAGCGCTGTGCAAAAAACTCGGTTTCGACCGGGAAAAGTTTGAGGCGGCTTTGCTCGCCTGCATACCGCAAAAGACGGCGGAAATAAACAAAAAGGCGTTCGCGCTCGGCTGCGGCGCCGTTTGACGACAGGGCAGAGAGGGGAAGATCATGGCAAAGGTGAAAGACTATATTTACCGTCCGGAATTTGAATGCATGTCCCGTCCGGAGCTGGAAGCGCTGCAGAGCGAACGGCTCCGCAAGACGGTGGAGCGCGTCTATCAAAATTGCGGGCCGTACCGCGCCAAGATGGACGCCTGTAAACTCAGGCCGTCGGATATCCGCTCGGTGAAAGATCTCGCAAAACTCCCCTTTACGGTCAAACACGACCTCAGGGAGGCATACCCGTTCGGGTTTTATTCCGCCGCGCAGAGCGAGATCGTCGAAGTGCACGCCTCGAGCGGCACGACGGGGAAGCTGACCGTCGTCGGGTATACGCAGAACGATATCGGCGTTTGGGCGGAGATCGCCGCGCGCTCCCTCGCGATGGCGGGCGTCACCGAGGATTCTCTCGTGCACGTCGCGTATGGATACGGGCTCTTCACGGGCGGCTTGGGCGCTCATTACGGGGCGCAGAAGATCGGGGCGTCCACCGTGCCCGCCAGTGCGGGCAACACCATTCGCCAGCTCACCCTGCTGCGCGATTTCGGCGCGACGCATCTGTGCTGCACGCCTTCGTATGCCATCTTTCTCGGCACGGAGATCGAAAAGGCGGGCATGAACATTGAAGATTTTTCTCTTATCGGCGGCGCGTTCGGCGCCGAGCCGTGGACGTACCAAATGCGCGGCGAACTGGAGCGCCTTCTGCATATCGACGCGCTGGACATCTACGGACTTTCCGAGATCTGCGGGCCGGGCGTCTCCATGGAATGTATGCAAAAGCACGGCAACCATGTGCAGGAAGATCACTTTATCCCCGAGATCATCGACCCGGAAACGCTCGAGCCGCTCCCCTTCGGCAGCGAGGGGGAACTCGTCTTTACCACCATCACCAAGACGGGACAGCCGCTCATCCGCTATCGCACGCGCGACCTATGTACGCTGTATGACGAAAAGTGTGCCTGCGGCAGGACGACGGTCAAGATGGGCAAGGTCAAGGGCCGTTCGGACGATATGCTCATTATCCGCGGCGTCAACGTATTCCCGTCTCAGATCGAAGCGGCGATCATGAACGTGGCGGGCGTTTCCCCGCATTATATGATCTACGTCGACCGCGTCAACAACCTCGACGTGATGGAGATCGACATCGAGCTGGACGGCAACCTTGCGCCCGACCGCGTTTCCGAGATCGAATCGATCCAAAAGAAGGTGGAGACGGAAGTCAATTCGTACATCGGCGTCAGCGCGCGCATCAAGCTGTGTGAAAGCGGTTCGATCCGGCGCAGCGAGGGCAAGGCGGTGCGCGTCATCGACAGAAGGGGATGACGGCGTGCGGTATAGGCGGATCTTTGAGAATTTTTTGGCATGTCCCTTGCAGACGGCGGGGGATATGCCGGCATGACAGCGCAGAGAGCGTGAAAAATTTGCAGATAAGGAGGATGTGCCATGTTGGTCAAACAGCTTTCCGTTTTTATGGAAAACAGGCCGGGGAGATTGTATAAGCTCACCCATACGCTCGGGGAGGAGGGGATCGACTTCGTCACCCTTTCCATCGCCGATACCAAAGATTTCGGCATCGTGCGCTTTATCGCGCGCGACAACGATCGCGCGTACGAAGTGCTGAAAAAGGCGGGGTTCACCGTCGGTATCACGGAACTGATCGGCGTGGAGGTGGAAGACCGCCCCAACGCCCTCGCAAAGGTCGTGCAGCTGATGGAGGAGAGCGACATCAACGTCGAATACCTCTATTCTTTCGTGCTGACCAACCATAATACGGCAAAGATCCTGATGCGCGTCAGCGATACGGACAGGGCCGTGGAAATTTTGCGGGAGAAGGGGATCCGCCTTCTTTCGGAAAAAATATTGTAGGACGTTCGGCAAAATAAGAAAAAAAAGGGACTTCGTTTGCCGACAAGCAAAAAGCCGCCCCGCGGCGCATCGTGCGCCGCGGGGCGGCTTTTTTATGGTCACAGGACAAAGGCGTCGGACGTGCGGATAAAGATGCGCCGCATCGGCCCGTCTTCGGGCATCACCGTTTCGCGGCAGCGAAAGACGCCGAGGAAGAGGAACGCGATATATCTTCCTTCAAAATCGCGGATCCGTTTAAAGACCAGCCGCTCTTCCGCCCCCTGCTGCAGGGCGGCGCCCGCGTTCTTTGCCTTGCCGGAAAATTCTTCCGTGATCGTGCTTCCGTCGCGGCTGATCAGGCAGCGCTTGTCGCCCTGTATGCCGTCCTCCGGGGCGAGGAACCAGGCGAGCGTTTCCTTTTCCGTCCTGCCCTTCAGCGTTTCGGGTACGAACAGGTTTTTGGCGAGGGGCGCCGCGCAGCGGAAGATCTTAGCGCAGCCCTCCTTGATGTTGCTCCCTTTCCACCAGTCGCCCGTTTGCAGAGTCAGGCGGAATTGCGGCGGGGGCAGGTCGGGCGCCTCCTCCTCTTCGACAAAAAACGCCGCCGTTTTTTCATCTTCCCGGCGCGGCGCTTTGGCGGTGATCGCGGGCACGCTGTCCGTCTCTTCGATCAACCGCAAAAATGCCCCTTCGCGCGTCTCTTCGCTCTGGCCGCCGTCGCTCGCGACCATGCGCAGGGCAATCAGCGCCAGCCCTTCGGCGAAGATGTCCTTCGCGGCGGCGATGCGCGCGCGTTTCGTTTCCGGATCGTCCGCCTCCCCGATCTCGTCCGATACGTCGGCAGGGGAGCGCAGCTTCAGCCCTTCATAATGGCGGACAAAGAAGCCGCTGCCGCATTGTCCGAGGAGACGGGCGCACTTTTCTTCCTGCGCCCGCGTGCAGCGTTCTTTCTGGCGCACGGGGATCCCTTCCGGTTTTTTGAGCAAAACGCCCGCTTCCGCCCTGTTTTCCAAATATAAGAGGAGATTCGCCGCGATATAGGCGGCGAAGCCGAGGATGATGGCGGCGGCGGCGACCGCGTCCCAACCGGGGGAGAGGGTCAGCGCCCCCGCGGCTGCCATGCGGACGGCATAGGCGATGCCGACCGCGGTCGGGACCGCCGCGTAGAACACCAGCCATACCGCGAGGCGGCGCTCGGCGATGAGCGCGTCCGCGCGCTGCCAAAAAGTGCACAGCAGCAAAAAGATCTGTCCCACAAAGATCAGCGCCGTCAAGGCGGCGTTCAGGATAAAGATCCCGTCCCGCTCGCCCGCCAAGGCGGCAAGCAGGCAAAGGCAGAGCAGCGTCAGCAGGGCGCCGATGCCCTGCATGACGGCGGCAAACGCCCTCTCTTCGCGTGCGCGCGAGCCGATCGCCGTAAAGGGCAGGGCGGTCAGCAGGCACAGCAGCCACATCGGCGCAATACGAGAGCCCTCTTGCGAGCCTGCCGCGACCGCCGCCGCGGCGATCGCTCCCGCCGCGATGCTTGCCGCAAAGAACAGGCGCGAAGCGCCGCGCCCTTCCGGGGCGGATGCCTTGTTACTTGAACTTTTTTGCATGTTTTTCTCCTCACCGTGTTGTGACGTTATCGATTTTTATCATAGCATAAAAGGGGGAAGCTGTCAAATCGTTTTGCGGCAGATTTCGCCATATCGTCGATTTTTATCTCCGGGGCCCCGCGCGCGTTGACGAAAAGGCGGCATTGTGGTATACTGTAGGGGAGGAATACGGACCCGATCAAAAGCGGCAAGATCTTGGGATGGATCGCCGCGAAGAGGATGCGGCGATACCCGCGCATTGCAAAGAGGATGAACGGCAAGGCGCACAAAAGTTGCCGCAAAAGGCGTGGTCCCTATTGTTCCCTTACAGTATACTGTATATCCGTGGGAGGCTCGCCGCCCGCAAAACGACCGGCGAGGAGGGGCTTTTATGTGGTTTGACGAGAGTTGCTTTTATCAGATCTATCCGCTTGGCTATTGCGGGGCGGAAAAGGAAAACGACGGAGGGGCGGTGCGCCGCCGTTTTTGCGAGATCGAAAAAAATATCCCCTCCATCAAAGAGGCAGGTTTCAACGCCGTCCTCTTCAATCCGCTCTTTGAAAGCGAACGGCACGGCTATGACACGACCGATCTTTTCCGAGTGGACAGGCGGCTCGGCGACAATGCCGACTTCAAGCGGCTGACGGAAAAATTCCGTGCGGCGGGCATCCGCGTCGTGCTCGACGGGGTGTTCAACCATGTCGGCAGGCGCTTTTTTGCCTTTGAAGAAGTCAGGCGCCTGCGCGAAAGTTCGGATAAAAAAGATTGGTTTTTCATCGATTTCAACGGGGATTCTCCCTATCGGGACGGATTTCGGTACGAGGGATGGGAAGGGCACATGGAGCTTGTCAGGCTCAACCTGCAAAACGACGGCGTGCTCGATCACATTGCCCGCGCGGTGCGCTTTTGGATAGATGAGTTCGGCATCGACGGGCTGCGCCTGGATGTGGCGTACCTCTTGCCGGAGTGGTTTTTCGAATGGCTGCGCCGCGTCGTAAAAGAACGGCGGCAGGACTTTTTCCTGATGGGGGAAGTGATCCACGGGCAAAATTTTGCCAAGAACATCACGCCCGACAGGCTGGATTCCATCACCGATTACGAATGTTACAAGGGGCTGACGTCCGCTCTCAATTCGGACAATCTCTTCGAGATCGAACATTCCCTCGAACGGCTGTTCGGCGGGCAGCCGTGGTGCCTGTATACGGGCAAAAACCTCTTTTCCTTTGCGGACAATCATGACGTGACGCGCGCCTTTTCCGCCCTTTCCGACAAGCGCAAGGTGTACGCGATGTATGCGATCCTGTATGCGATGCCCGGCATCCCCTGCGTCTATTACGGCAGCGAATACGGCGCGGAGGGGGTGAAAGGCGGGGGCGCGGACGGCGACGACGCGCTCCGCCCCCGGATGGACGGGATCGACCGCGAAAAAGTTCCCGCGCTGACCGCATTCATCCGCAAACTGAACGAGATCCGCAGGAGAGAGCGTGCTTTTGCTTACGGGACGTATGAAAAGTGCGTCCTCAGCAACAAATATATGTGCTTTAAGCGGGAATGCGGCGGCGAGCGCATCTATTGCGCCTTTAACATCTCGGACGGGGACGTGACCGTCCGCGTGGAGGAGGCGGAGGGGACAGACCTGCTGACGGGCGAGATACGCAACCTGAACGACATATATCTGCCGCCTTTCTCCGTCAAATATTTCAAGAAGAATTGATCTCTCTTTCAAAATATTTCTTTTCCGTGCGCCGCCGCCTGCGGCGCACGGAAAATTTTAAAGTTTTGTGCGCGAAAAGGGGTTGACATCTTTTGCTTTAATTTGTATAATTATTCTTATAATTGTATAAATATCCACATTGCGGTGTGGGAGGAGGCGGAAAGATGGATGCGGTGCTGTACGTCGGCGTGCTGCTCGTCTATTTTGCGGCGATGATCTTCATCGGCGTCAAAAACAGAAAGGGTGCAAATTCCGTGCAGGGGTATGTGCTGGGAGGAAGGACGGTGGGCCCGTGGCTTTCGGCGTTTGCCTACGGCACTTCTTACTTTTCGGCGGTCATCTTTATCGGATACGCGGGGCAGTTCGGCTGGAATTTCGGCATCGCCGCGACGTGGATCGGCATCGGCAACGCGGTGCTCGGTTCGCTGCTCGCCTGGGCGGTGCTGGGCAGGCGCACGCGCGTGATGACCCAACAGCTGGATTCCGCGACCATGCCCGACTATTTCGGCAAGCGCTTCGGGGACGAAAAACTCAAGATCGCCGCTTCCGTGATCATCTTTATCTTTCTCATCCCGTACACGGCTTCTCTGTATAAAGGGTTGGGCAGCCTCTTTACGATGGCGTTCGACATCCCGTATTGGGTGTGTATCCTCATCATGGCGGCGGTGACGGCGGCCTATGTGTTGATCGGCGGTTATATGGCGACCGTGTGGAACGATTTTATCCAAGGGATCATCATGCTGTTCGGCATCGTCGTCGTGGTGGCGGCTGTGCTGATGAGCAAGGGCGGGCTGACGGAGGCGATCGGGCAGCTTTCCGCGATCCCTGCGGGGGAGATGCAGGGGGCGTATGTTTCCTTTTTCGGCCCCGACCTGTACGGGCTGATCATGGTCGTCATCCTGACCGGGCTCGGCACGTGGGGCTTGCCGCAGATGGTGCAAAAATTTTACGCCGTCAAGAGCGAGAGTTCCATCAAGACGGGGATGATCGTCTCCACCGTATTTGCGCTCGTCGTGGCGGGCGGGTGTTATTTTCTCGGCGGGTTCGGCAGGCTGTTCGTGGAGGACGCATCCGGGAATTTCGATGCGATCGTTCCCGCCATGCTGTCCGAAAGCCTGCCCGCCGTGCTCATCGCGCTCGTGCTCGTTTTGGTCGTCTCCGCTTCCATGAGCACCCTCTCTTCCCTCGTCATGAGTTCGAGTTCCACGCTCACGCTCGATCTCATCAAGGGGATCAAGAAGGATCTGCATCCGAAAAGCCAGATGTTTCTGATCCGCCTGTTCGTGGCGCTGTTTATCGCCGTCAGCGCGGTCATCGCCATCGTATACGACCGGTACGGCCTCTCGTTTATCGCGCAGATGATGGGGGTAAGCTGGGGCGCGCTTGCGGGGGCGTTCCTCGCGCCCTATCTGTTCAGTTTATATTGGAAGCGCACGAGCAGGGCTGCCTGTTGGGCATGTTTCTTCTTCGGCGTGGCGGCGAGCCTCGCCGCCCTCGTCGTCTCTCTCTGCGCTTCTTCCCTGCCGCCTTCTTTTACGGAGTCCTTCCTGTATCGCTATGTCTTTTCCTCTTCCGTCTATGTGGGGGCTTGGACGATGCTCGCCGGGTTTATCATCGTGCCCGTTCTCTCTCTTTTCGGCAAAAGAAAGGATAAGGAGAGGCTGGACGCCCTCTTCAAGCCGTTCGAAGAGCTGAACGAGGCCGTGGAGGAGGCGGCGGGCGGATATCTGCGCAAAGAGCCGGCGCCTTATACGATCGGAGAGCCGAGCGAGGATCCCGCCCTGTTTTTAGAAGGATCGTCCCGCGGCGGCAAAGAATGACGCGCGGGCAAAGCCGTCTGTCGGCGGACAGGCGGCTTTTTTTTTCGCATTGCGGCAATTCGGTTGACAAACGGAGCCGCGCAGGGTATAATAATTGTGTCATTAAAACACATGACAAATATGACAAGCAGTTCCGCCCCGTGCGGAACGGAGAAGGTATGAAAGTGAGCAGATCTATGAGGAAGAGAGGTTTTTTGTGTCTGTGGGCGGCGGCGCTGTTTGCGTTGCTTTTTGCGCTGTCGGCCTGTGCGGGGCCTTCGGAGGACAGAAATGAGCCCGCCGTCCCGCCCGAACGGGTGAGCGACATTTCTTTCCCGCCCGAGGACGGCACTTTGCCGGAGGCGTACGGCGGGGCGGAAAACGCCGCCTTTCTTGCGGGCAAGCTGGCGGGACGCACGTTGTATCACAGCGAATCCGTGGTCGACGTGACGGCGTCCGTGCTCTTTATCGATGCGGGGCAGAAGGTATACGGCAGCAAAGATTATAAAGACGGGATCTTGCTGACCTCTTCCGTGAGCGTCAGCGACAACGCGTTTGCCCCTTCCAGGGCGATCCAGCGCTGGTTCGGCGAGGACAAGGCGATCGTGCGCGGCGCGGCGTCCGATCCTTCCGTTTGGGAAGGCAGCGATGTCGAATGGTCTGCGGATGCGCCTGCCGAAGTGCTGGACAGAGAGACGTATGCGGCGCGCTACGGCCTTTGGGGGGACGAATTGACCGATTACGTCATCACGTCGGAGACCATCCTGTCCTCCACGCCCGCCGCCAAGGGGGAGGACGGCAATTATACGATGACGCTTTCCCTCGACCCGCAGGCGTCCACCTATTATTATCAAAACCAGATGGTGACGATGGGGGATCTCGACGAACCGCCCGTCTTTTCCTCGGTCGAACTGACGTTCACTTTCGGTGCGGACTGGACGCTGTATTCCCTTCGCATCGAGGAGGAATATTCTTCTAAAAAACTGGTGACGGCGTCCTGTAAGGGGAGCGCCCTCGTCACCTTCTCGTATGAGGAAGAGGACGTCGACGTCTCCGCTTATGAGGCCTATTTCAAACAGTATGCGGACGAGGACACGACGGGGCAGGAAGAGGATGCGCGTACGGCGGCGGATTATATCGCCGAAGGGCTTGCGCCCCTGTTCGAGCAGGAGGCTGCGTTGGACGTCACCGCCGCGGCGGACGGCGTCTCCGTCTCGGCAAAACTTCTTTTGGATATGCGCGGCAGGGTTTTCCGCTCGCTGAAAGGGCAGGCGGGCGCGCTGACCTTCGCCTATGAAGGAGACAGGATCTATCTGTCCTATAAAGACTTGCAGGGATATGTGCAAGCCGGCGAGTTTGCCGCGCTCGCGGGGGTGCCCGCGGCGGCAGCGGGGGTGCAGGACTTGGATCTCGATGCGGTCTTTGCCGCCCTGGCGGGTGCTTCCGTGGAAAAGGAAGGGGAGGATGTGACCCTTTCCTGCGCCCTTTCCGCCGGGCTGCCTGCGGAATTGCGGCTCTCTTTTACGGAAAAGGAGGATGCGGTGACGTTTACCGGCGCTGAAGCGCGGATCTCCGCATTCGGAAAAGAGATCTCCGTGCAGGCTGTCCCCGCGGCGGAGACGCCCGAGATCGAAGTGCCCGAAAAGGCGGTCGATCTCGCGCCGTACATACGCAGCATCGCAGCCCTCGCGCAGGGCGGAAAATACGATCTGACCCTCTCCTTTGCGCAGCCCGCGCTCGGCGTGTCCGTGAAGGGGAGCCTGCTCGTTGACGCGCCGGCGGGCGCGCTGCGCGGAGAATGGGAGTTCGGCATCGCCGGGCAGATCCTTCCCGTTTCCTTTACCTGTTTGGAAGGCACCGTCTATCTGCGCGTGTTCGATATCCGTATAAAGGCGTCCGTTTCCGAAGTTTCCGCGCTCGTGAACGGCATTCTCGCACAGGCGGGCGTGACCCTGCCGGAGATGCCGCAGGCGGATGCGGGCGAGATCGTCGCCGCGCTGTTGGCGCTGCCGTACGATTCGATGATCAAAGAACTGTCCTTGACCGAAGAAGGGCTGATCGCCGTCATCAACGCGGACGGTTTGCTCTCTTCCCTTACGGGCGGGAACGTCGTTTTGGGGGATATCGCCGCGGCGTTCGACCCCGAAGAGGGCGCCGTCATCGCCGCCGCGGGCGCGCAGATCTCCCTGCGCGGCAGCGCGGAAGAGGTCGTAGCCCCCGCCGGTGAATATGTCGCGCTGTCCGATCTGGAAGCTTTCTTCGGCAGCGAGGCGTTCACGTTTGCGGCGCAGTGGTCGCAGGGGGATGTTTCCGTTGCGGCGGACGGCCGCCTGTCGGCTGCGGGAGAGATGCCCGCCCTGACCGCGCGCGTTCTCGTCGCAGACGGGGGATCTTCTCATTATGCGGAAGTGACCTTTGCGGAGGGGATGCTTTGGGCGAGTTATTCCCGTGCGGGCTTCGGCGCGGACACGGCATTAAAAATAAAGCTGCCGGCTTCTTCTCTCGCGGAAGCCGCCGAAGGGCTGGCGCCGATCTTGGAAATGCTCGGCATCGACCTCTCCGGCGTCGACGTGAGCGCCCTGCTCGCGGGAGTGCTGTCCCCCGTTTCGGCTGCGGAAATTGAATGGGAAGGGGACGCGCTCCGCATAACGGCGGGCGGGCTTTCGCTGACGATCGCGGCGGCGCATGACGCAGCTTCCGTCCTGCCGCCCGAAGAGGAGGGGTATATGGATATGTCCTTCCTGCCGCAGCTTGTCGGAGACGTGACGGAAACGGCATCTCATTTTGCGTCAGGGTACGACCTTTCGGCAAAGCTGTTTGCGTCCATATCGGGGCAGACTGTCTTGGATGCGGACGTGCGCGTGAAAATCGGGTTTGACGAAAGCGGCGTCCTGTGCGCGCAGATCTCCCTGGATATTGCCGGCTGGGGGCTGTTCTTTACGGGTGAAGCGCACACGGAGATCGTGCTTTCCGGCGGCAATATCTATATCGTGCGGGAACAGACGTCTGTGTACGATGCGGCGACGGGCGCTCCCGTGCCTTTGGAGGAGCCGTCCGTCGAGCGCCGCGCGATGACGGCGGAACATTTCCTGCTTACGGCGGAAGAACAGCTGTATTTCGCCTTGAACGTCAGCGAGACGCTGCAGGGGCTGATCGAAGCGACGAGCGGCATGCTGCTGGGTACGCCGGGCGACGTCGGCGAGTGGTTTACCGTCGCCGGCAGGCTGTCCTCTTCGGAGGGAGCGGACGGCCATTATGCGGTGACGCTGGATCTCGGCAAGATCCTCGGCGGCTCGCTTTTGAGCGGAGAGGTGTCGCTGCGCCTCTATCGCGGCGAGGGCGGGATCTTGTCGGCGGAGGCGGAAGGCGCGCTGAACGCGATGGGTATGCTGCGGCTGGATCTGAAGGGCACGCAGATCGTCGTCAACGCTCCCGGCGAGGCTGTGGATATGGACGGCGCGGGCGAGGCGCTCGCCGCTCTTGCGGAGGCATTCGGCTATGCGGACGGGGCGGCGCTCGCCGCCGCCGTCGCCGAAGGCGGCATGCTCGCGTGCTGAAAAACGTGCGATTTTTTCTCCCCGTCGGAAGGCGGGGAGATTTTTTTGGGCGCAAACGCTTTACAAGCCGCAGAAAATATGGTAATATAAAGACAACATCTCCATAGAGAACGCTGTGAAGCGGAACAGTATTTCGGAGCGCAGGAAAGCAGAGAGCCGTCGTTTGGTGCGAGGCGGTCGAAGCGTCCGGAAGAACTCGCCGCCGAGCGGCCTGGCCGAAAGGTTCGCCGAGTAGAGACAGGACGGGTGCTCGCCGTTAAAAGAGCGGAATATGCGCCGAAAGGCAAGTATTTGTGAGTGCGCGCCGCAAGGCGCGAAGAGAAGTGGTACCGCGGGCCCGATTTCGCCTTCTTACGAGACGAGATCGGGCTTTTTTATCGTCCGCGGCATGCCGCGGCAAGGAGGACGAAGATGAAAAATTACCAAAAGTATGCCAAGCAGTATTTCCTGCCCCGCGAGCGCTGCATGCGTTGGGCGGAAAAAGATCGCGTGGAAAAGGCGCCCGTCTGGTGCAGCGTCGACCTGCGGGACGGCAATCAGGCGCTCATCGAGCCGATGAGCCTCGCCCAAAAGGTAGATTTTTTCAAGCTGCTTTTAAAAGTCGGCTTTAAGGAGATCGAGGTGGGTTTCCCCGCGGCGAGCGAGACGGAATACGCCTTTTTGCGCACCCTCATCGAGCAGGAACTCATCCCCGACGACGTGACGGTGCAGGTGCTCACCCAGGCGCGCGAGCATATCATCCGCAAGACGTTCAAAGCGATCGAAGGGGCGAAGAACGTCATCGTACACGTCTATAATTCTACGTCTGTCGCCCAGCGCGAGCAGGTATTCAAAAAAGACAAAGCGGAGATCTTGCAGATCGCGGTGGACGGGGCAGCCCTTTTGCGGCAGCTCACCGACGAGGCGGGGGAAAAATACCGCTTCGAATACAGTCCGGAAAGTTTTTCGGGCACGGAGCCGGAATATGCGCTCGAGGTGTGCAACGCCGTTTTGGACATCTGGCGCCCGACGGCGGAGAGGAAGGCGGTCATCAACATCCCGACCACGGTGGAAAATGCGATGCCGCACGTGTTCGCGCAGCAGTGCGAATATATCTCCGAGAACCTGCGCTACAGGGAGAACGTCGTCTTGAGCCTGCACCCGCACAACGACCGAGGCTGCGGCGTCGCTACGGCGGAAATGGGGCTTTTGGCGGGTGCGGACAGAGTGGAAGGCACCCTCTTCGGCAACGGAGAGCGCACGGGCAACGTCGACGTCGTCACCCTCGCCATGAACATGTATTCGCAGGGGGTCGATCCCCGGCTCGATTTTTCCTGCATGCCCGAGATCTGCGAAAAATACACCGAATATACCGGCATGGAGGTCTCGCCCCGGCAGCCGTATGCGGGTTCGCTCGTCTTTGCCGCTTTTTCCGGCTCCCATCAGGACGCCATCGCCAAGGGGATGCAGTGGCGCAAGGAACACGGCGATTCGCTCTGGAGCGTGCCCTATCTCCCCATCGATCCCGCGGACGTGGGCAGGGAATACCAAACGGACGTCATCCGCATCAACAGCCAGTCGGGCAAGGGGGGCGTCGGTTATATCTTACAGGAAAATTACGGGCTGGAACTGCCGCCGAAGTTCAAAGAGGCGATGGGGTATGCTGCAAAAGGGGTGTCCGACAGGACGCACAAGGAACTCAAGCCCGCGGAAGTGTACCGCGTCTTTCTCGATACGTTCGTGCAAAACCGCGGCGTGTTCGACGTGCCCGAATGCCATTTCCGGCAGATCGCGGCGGGCATCGCGGCGGAGGTCACCGTCGAAGAGAAGGGGAAGCGCACGCAGGTGTGCGCGGAGGGGAACGGCCGCCTCGACGCGGTCACCAACGCGCTGAAAAAATATTTCGGCGCCGATTTCACGCTGACAAAATATGAGCAGCGCGCGCTGAGCGATACGTCCGAGTCGAAGGCGCTCTCTTTTGTCGGGGTAGAGCGGGAAGGCAGATCTTATTGGGGCGCCGGCGTGGCGGAGGATATCATCCAGTCCTCGATCGACGCGCTCGTCTCCGCATTGAACAACTTTTTCTCGAATGGCAAATAGAGAGCGCAGAGGCGCGCCCCCGCATTTTCCGCGGGGACGCGCCTTTATCTGCGGCGCCGTCCGCGCCGCGGGGAGAGATTTTTCCGCGCTCGCGGCGAAAAAATATTTTATTTGTTGACAGCCGCCGAAAAATATGTTACTCTATTATAGAGGAACGTTCATCTGTTCAAGAGCAGCTTTACGGGAGGGGAGGAGATGTCCGAGATGAAAAAAAAGGTGACCCTGCGCGATATCGCGGAAAAGACGGGGCTGTCCGTCAACACCGTTTCGCGCGTTCTCAACAAAAAGCCGTATTATACGAAAGAGGTCGAAGAAAAGGTCAACGCAGCCTGTAAGGAACTGGGATATATCGTGGATATGAACGCTTCCGGCCTGCGCAGCGGTTCGACGCGCACCGTTGCCATCTTATACGACGATCTCATCAATCCGTTCTATTCGTATACGACGGACATCATCTCCAAGCGGTTTGAAAAGCGCGGCTATAACTGCATCATGTTTTCCAACAACGACCGCTCGCCTTACGTCGATTACGAGCTGATGCGCAGCGTGATGGCGAGAAAGCCGGACGGGATCCTTTCCTTTTTGGAACCCGCCGCGGACATGGTGGATTTTATCCGCAACGCGGGCATCCCGTTCGTCATCTTCGGGCGGGACGGAGCGCCTTATCAAATGGTCGGCGTGGATGCGGACGAGGTGTACGGCGGCAGGATCGCGGGGGAGCATCTGCTCGCGCGCGGATACCGCAAGATCGCCTACATCGGCAGCTGGCACGACGTCAAAGTCTGCCTCGACAGGCAGAGGGGACTGCAAGAGGCGCTCGCCGCGGGGGGCGTAGAACTGAAAGAGGAGCACGTCTTTTATATCCGCGAGCAGGAATTTGCGCCCATGATCGACAAGATCGTCGCCGACGATGTGGACGGGATCCTCTGTTTTAACGACATCATCGCCTTTATCGTCATCGAGGCGCTGGAAGAGCGCGGGCTGGAAGTGGGCGGCGATTTCGGCGTCGTGGGCTTTGACAATATCCAGCAGATGATGCGCATGCCCCGTTTTTTGACGACGGTGGACGTAGGGAGCCGCGACTTCGCCGAGGCGGGCGCGGACGTGATGCTCGACCTTTTGTCGGGCAGTGAAGAAGAGCGTCCTTCTTTCCGTGAGACGCACAAGTCTTTTCTCGTCAAAGGACGATCGACAAGATGATATTTTCAGGGGCGCGCCTTCCGGGAACGGGAGGCGCGCCCCTTTATGCGTAAAAGGCGCGGCGCTTTTTGGCGGTGTCAGGCAGAGCCCTCCTTGCGGCGGGCGTAGGGGAAAAGCCGTTCCGTTTCCCGGATGATACAGGCGGCGATGAGGTCGTGCCCCGCTTGGTTGGGATGGATGCCGTCGTCCGAAAGGTAGTCGAGCATGTCCGGCTTCATCAAAAATTCGCTGCGGCAGCGCAGGAGGGGGCATCCGTGCGTGAGCGCCGCCTGCACGACGGCGGCGCTGTAACATTCCTGATGGCGGGCGATGTTGGTGACGTCGCCCGCAAAAAATTTCAGCACTTCGGCGCCGTCCGCGCGTTTGGCGATAAAATTCGTAAAATAGCGCTGCGAGCTGACGGGCGGCAGATCGCAAAAGACCGCCCGCACCCCCGCCTCGGCAAAGCCGGCGATCATCTCCTCTAAAAGTTCTTCGAAAAGGGGCAGGGGGGTGCGGGGCAGATGATAGGCGAAGGGGTCGCGCGCGACTTCCTGCCAGTCGTAGTCGCAGTCGTTGCCGCCGAGGGCGACGACTGCCGTCTCTCCTCTCCTGTCCTCTTTCAGGTACTCGGGCAGCAGTTTTTTGACGCATTTTGCGAGGGTCATGCCGAAGGCGGAGCGGTTGTCCACTTCGATGCCGAAATGCGCCGCCGCACTCTCCACGGCGCATCTGCCGATGCGCCGTATTTTGCTGCCTTCTAAATAAAGGCCTCTCGGGATGGAATCTCCGAAGAGCGTGACGGTACCCGTAAGGGGGACGGTTCTTTGCATGTTGGCTCCTTTGCCGCCGCGGCGGCGGAAAAATCTTCTTTTCTTTTATGGTAGCACTGCGGGCGCGGCAAGTAAAGGAACTGTTGCCTTTTTTCTCTCTACCCGTGCACACGGCAAAAGTAGAGCGGTCATTTTGCACTCTACTCTGCGTAGAGAGGGGGATCCCTGTGGGATTTTTGCGAAAATTTTACAGAATATGCCCCTTTTGTATCTTGCTTTGCGCCCGATTTATGATATAATAAAGGCATGGACGAACTGAAGGGCATCCTTTCGCGCAATCTCGTCAGGTGCCGCCGCGCGGCGGGACTGACGCAGCTGCAGGTGGCGGAAAAACTCAATTATTCGGACAAGGCGGTCTCCAAGTGGGAAAGGGGGGAAGGGCTCCCCGATCTGGCGGTGCTCGTCGCGCTCGCGCGCCTGTACGGCGTCACGCTCGACTATCTCGTTTCCGAACATGCGGAAAAGGAGAGGCCGCCCCGCGGCAAGGGACGCAGCCGCCTCGTTTGGACGCTGTGCTCTTGTGCCCTCGTCTGGGTGATCGCCACGGCGGTGTTCGCGCTGCTCGGCATTTTCAAGGCGGAGGGGAGGATCTGGCTGAGTTTTGTCTTTGCCGCGCCCGTCACATGCATCGTGCTCGTCGTGTTTTCGGCGCTGTGGGGAGGCAGGTACTGCGTGTTCGCTTCCGTTTCCGGCATGTTGTGGACGTGTGCTTTGGCGGTTTTTTTGTGCTGGCGGGCGGAAAACGTCTGGCTGGTGTTCGTGGCGGCGGCGCCCCTGCAGGTCTTGGCGGTGTTTTGGTTTATTTTGCGTCCGAAAAAGGCAAAATAATTGCAAATCATTCTTTTTTGTGATATAATTTTTTTTGGGCGATGCTCCGTACGCACGCTTTGCCCGCCCTTCGCATAAACTGGTGGCAGAAAAAGCCGCGGGAGAGAAGGGAATGCAGCAAAACGAAGCGATCGTCTATCTCGGCCGTATCCGCCGCAACGCCGCCAAGCTGGCGGCGCGCGCGGGCGGGGCAAAGTTTTGTGCCGTCGTGAAGGCGGACGCATACGGGCACGGCGCGGCGGAGGTCGCGCGCGCCCTTGCGGGCAGGGCGGATATGTTTGCCGTCGCCCTCGCGGACGAAGGGATGCGGCTGCGCCTTTCCTGTGGCGCGGACATCTTAGTGCTCGTTCCGCCCCTTTCCTTTGAAGAGGCCGCGCGCGGCATCTTTGCGGGGCTGATCTTTTCCGTCGGAGACGGCGAGGACGCGGCGCTGCTTGCCCGTGCGGCAAAGCGGCTCGGGCGGCGCGCCCGCTGCCATCTGCAGGTCAACACGGGCATGAACCGCTTCGGCTTCGACAGGAAGGGCCTGCTTGCGTTTTGCGGGGCGGAGGAGGCGTCTCTCTCCGTGGAAGGGATCTATTCCCATTTTTACCGCCCGCAGGATGCCGCCGTGACGGCGGAGCAGTTTTCGAAGTTCCAAGAGGCGTGCGCCCTTGCGGAAGGGGCGTTCGGCCCCCTCGTCAAGCACATCGCCGCCACCGGCGGCCTGCTTGCGGACGGGCGGTACGCGCTCGACATGGTGCGGCCGGGGATCGGATTGTACGGGTATCTTCCCGAAGGGTTTGCGGGCGGGCCGACCCTCGAAAAAGGGATGCGCATATATGCATGCGCCGCGGCGTGCCGCGCATATCGCGGCGGCGGCGCGGGCTATGGCGGATATACCGCCGAGGAAGGCAGCCCCCTTTCCGTCGTGCGCTGCGGGTATGCCGACGGTTTTTTCCGCAGCGGCGGCATCGGTAACGTAAACGATTTGTGCATGGATGCCTGCCTCTACCCGCAAAAGCTGAAAAAATACGGGCGGGTGTGCGTGCTTTCCGATGCGGAAGAGTATGCGCGCGCACACGGCACCATTGCATATGAAGTGCTCGTGCATGCGGGCAGAAGGGCGGTGAAGATCTATGCCGGATGACGGAGCGCAAAAGGCGGAGCTCCGCCGCGCGATGAAGGCGGCGCGCGCCGCCTGTACGGACAGATATGACAGGGACGGCGCGCTCTTAGAAAACTTTTTTTCCCTCTCTTTCAAGGGGGCGCATTCCTTTTTTCTCTACAACGCGTCCGGAAGCGAAGCCGCGACGGGCGGGATCGCCGCACGCCTGTTGGCGGAGGGGAAGGAAGTGTACTTTCCGCGCGTGGAGGGCAAAACGATGGCGCCCGTCCGCTATACGGGACAAGCTCTGCGCAGGGGCGCCTTCGGCATCGGAGAGCCGTCGGGCGAGCCCTATGGCGGCACGCCGGACGTCTGCGTGCTGCCCCTTTTGGCGGCGGACGGAGAATTTTTTCGTTTAGGTCACGGGGGCGGCTATTACGACAGATACTTGTCCGGAAAGGAGATATACAAGGTCGGGCTGGGGTATGATTTTCAGCTCGTCGGAAACGTCCCGCACGAGCCGCACGACGTCAGGCTGGACGCGCTCGTGACGGACAAGCGCATTTTGATACGGAGGTAACACCATGAACAACGAGAGATTCAACCCGTTCGGCAGCATCCTCGAATATCTCAGGCGGTCGGCGACGCCGTTTTTCCTCAACCTTATGTTCGGCATGACGTTGTTCGCCATTGCCGCGATCACGAACACGGAAATGCGGGTCATCCTTACGGTCCTGATCGCCGTACTTACCTATTTTACCGATTTTATGCTCATCCGCTCGATGGGGGAGCTCGCTTACAAGATGAAGACCGCGGGGGAAAGGAGGCGCGCCGGACAGCCGTCTGGCATGTCGGAAAAGGGCGTGGAAGGGTATAAATACGCCAAAGAATACCGCCCGTACAAGGGATTCGTCATCGGCGCCGTCGTTTCCCTCGTTCCGATCGTTTTCATCATCGTCGACGTCTGCACGCAGAGCGCGGGGGCGCGGCTCGTATACGGGATGATCGCGGGCTGGGCGTTCTTTCCCGTGTTCAACCTGCATACGGAGGCGGATATCCTCTTTACGCTCATTCCCTGCGCGGTCATGATCATCGTCTCGGGCATCGCCTATATCGTGGGCAGCGGCAGAGAAAAACTGCGCCAGTTCGCGCTTGAACAGCGCGAGGCGGAGATCGAAAAGGCCAAGGGGGCGAGAAAGCGTTGAGGATCATCGGCGGCAGATACCGCGGGCGGGTGCTCACCGCCTTCAAGGGGAAGGAGATCCGTCCCACGGCGGACAGGGTCAAAGAATCCCTCTTCAACATCCTCGCGCCCGAGATCGGCGGGGCGAACGTCCTCGACCTATTTGCCGGCAGCGGCAGCGTGGGGCTGGAAGCGCTCTCGCGGGGCGCCGATTATGTCGTCTTTAACGATATTTCCGCGGACAGCCTCGCCGTGCTGAAAAAGAACTGCGCGGCGCTCAAAGTGGAACCGAAGATATACAGGCTGGACTACCGAGAACTGCTCGAAAGGCTGGATATCACCTTCGACGTCATCTTCATCGATCCGCCGTATAAGAGCGGGTTCGGCAAGGACGCGCTTTCCGTCATCGCGCGGCGGAAACTGCTCAATACGGGCGGGATCGCCGTGTTTGAAAGCGACCGGCCGTTCGAAGGGGAGGTCGGGCTCGTTCCGTATGACGAGCGGCGCTACGGCGCCACCTATCTCACCTTCTTTTCGCCCGACTGAGGGGCGGGGAGGAACGCTATGAAAAAATGTCTCTTTGCGGGGACTTTCGACCCGCCCACCCTCGGGCACAAAGACGTGGTCATGAAGTGCCTCGCCCTCTTTGACGAGGTCATCGTCGCCATCCTCATCAATCCCAATAAAAAGCCTCTTTTCACCGTGGAAGAGCGGCTGTCCATGCTGAAAAAGGTGTTCGCCTCCTATCCCAACGTGCGCGTGCTTTCCTATGACGGGCTGACCGTCGACCTGCTGAAAAGGGAGGGGGTGCGCTTCTATGTGCGCGGTATCCGCAACGGCACCGATTACGATTACGAGGCACAGCTCAATTATATCAACGTAGACATGTACAAGGATATGATCACCGTTTTCCTGCCCACGCGGCAGGAGTTTTTGCACATCAGTTCCGGCTTAGTCAAAGATGCGCTGCGCTTTCATAAAGACGTCGGCCGCTATATCCCGGAAGAGATCAGGGGGGATCTGAAAAAATATTTGCAAGAGGCGGATAAAAATGTTTGAAAGGGAAGAAAAGATCCCCGAAGCGGAGGAGATCCTCGCGGAAACGCCGTTGCCCGCGCCGTTGAAAAAGGTCAAGGCGGAGCGGGACGCGCTCGCTTCCTCCGTGATCCGCGGGGAGACGGACAAACTGCTCGTCATCGTCGGGCCGTGTTCCGCGCATGAGAGCAGGCCCGTGCTCGAATATGTCGAGCGGTTGGGCAGGCTCAACGAGCGCGTAAAGGACAGGCTCGTGCTCGTGCCCCGCATCTATACAAACAAGCCGCGGACCAAGGGCGTCGGTTATAAGGGCATGTTTACCCAGCCCGACCCGAAGAGCAAGGAAGATATCTTGAAGGGCATCCACACCATCCGCCGCCTGCACATCGACGCGATCGGCGTGAGCGGGCTGTCTGCCGCGGACGAGATGCTCTATCCGGAAAATTACGCCTATGTAGAAGATCTGCTCACGTACATCGCCGTGGGGGCGCGCTCGAGTGAAAACCAGATGCATCGCCTCGTCGCGAGCGGCATCGAACTGCCCGTGGGCATCAAAAATCCCATGAGCGGTTCCGTGCCCGTGCTCATCAACTCCGTCTATGCCGCCCAGAGCGGCGGGCAGGTGTTCAAATACCAGGGCTGGCAGGTGCGCGCGTCGGGCAATCCTCTCGCCCACGCCGTACTGCGCGGCGCGGTGGACGGGTACGGCAACGACATCCCCAATTTTCATTACGAGACGGTCATGAAGGTGATCGAGGGGTATGCCGCGGCGGGGCTCGCCAATCCCGCCATCATCATCGATGCCAACCATTCCAATTCGGGCAAGCGGTTCAAACAGCAGATCCGTATCGTGGAAGAGGTGCTGAACAATCGTATTTACGATAAAGATTTCAAAAAATACGTCAAGGGTTTTATGATCGAGAGTTTTCTCGAAGAGGGGAATCAAAAGGAGGACGTCGTCTACGGCAGATCCATCACCGATCCCTGCCTGGGTTGGGCGGATACCGAGCGGCTCATCCTCGACATCGCGGAAAAGGTCTGAAGGAGGTCGGCATGAAGGTTTCCTGCCTCGGCCCCGCGGGGAGCTATTCCGAATTGGCGGCGCGCGCGCTCTGTCCGCAGGCGGAATTGCTCCTCTGTAAAAGTTTTTACGGGGCGGTCGGTTTGCTGAAAGAAGGGAAGGCGGACGCCGCCGTGCTGCCCGTCGAAAACACGCTGCAGGGCGCGATCGCGCAAAATCTCGACCTGCTGTACGCTACGCCCGGCATCTTTGCGGTGCGGGAGTATCTTTTGCCCGTCGAACACAGGCTGATCGCGCGGGAAGGGGCTGCGCTTGCGGGCATCCGCCGCGTCTTTTCTCACCGGCAGGCGATCCTGCAATGCGGAAAATTTCTCGCGGAGCAGTTGCCGGACGCGCAGCTCGTCTATGCCGATTCGACGGCGGAGAGCGTCACGCACCTCGCGGGGGAGGAGGACGCCGCCATCGTCGGCGCGCATTTTTGCGGTACGGGGCTGCGGTTTTTGACGGACAACATCGCCGACGAGCGCAAAAATTTTACCCATTTTCTGCTCGTGGAGCGGGGAGAGGAAAGTTTGCCCCTCCATTCGTCGCGCATCTATTTTGCGGCGGCGTGCCCGCACGAACCGGGCGCGCTTTTGAAGATGCTGCAGATCTTGGCGGCATTCGATCTGAACATGACCAAGATCGAATCCCGCCCCATCAAAAATTCTCCGGGGGAGTATTGCTTTTTCGTGGAATTTGAGGGAGACAGGGCGGAGAGCGGGGTGCGCGCCGTCCTCGACCGGCTGAAAAAGTATACGAGGGGATTCCGCTTGCTGGGCTGTTATTGATCGGCTATGCGGGGAAAAGCGCGCACAGCGCCAGGCAGATCAAGAACGCCGCCGCTCCCTGTGCCGATTTCAAGAGCAAAAAGGCGCCCGCGGACGCGCCCGCCTTTTTGAGATAGCCGAGCTGTTGGGCGAGGATACAGGCGCCGCCGAAGGTGATGAGGAACGCCGCGGGCGGCAGGGCGGCAGTGCCCGTCTGCGCGAGCGCGCGGCAGCCGTGCGTCACTTCCAAAAGCCCCGCGGCAAAGCCCGCGCCCGCGCCCTCGGCGCCGAGCGGGGCGAACAGTTTTTCGAAGAGAAGGGCGAGAGGGGCGAGCAGCTTTATCGCGGCGAGCATCTCCGCCAGGACATAAAACAGGGAGACGAACCCGCCCACGCAGAGGATGGACAGCATGGCGCCGTATACGCTTTCGTAGAGCAGATTGTCCGCCTTGGGCAGGGGCGGCAGGGGGGATGCGGAAGGCCGCCGCTTTTTTCTGAAGCGCGCGGCGAGAAGGGATACGCCGACGACGCCCGCCAGATGCGAGGCAAAGAGGAGCAGCCCGCAGCGCACGTCGCCGAACATCGCCGTTCCCACGCTGCCGATGACGAACATCGGCCCGGAAGTGGAGCAAAGCGCGCCGGCAAAGGCGGCGTCGCGCCTGCCGATCGTGCCGCTTTCGGCGAGGTCTGCCGTCACGCGGCTGCCCACGGGGTAGCCGGAAAGGGCGCTCATCAGAAAGGCGTAGGCAGCGGCGCCCGGCAAACGGAACGCCTTTTGCATGCAGGGGGAAAGTTTTGCCGACGCCTTCGCCGCGAAGCCGAATTTTGTCAGCAGCGCCGTGAACACGAAAAAGGGGAAGAGAGAGGGCAGGATAAAGTTGAGCCACAGCCGCAACCCGTTCAGGCAGGCGGCGGAATACCGCGCGGGAGAGGCGATCAGCAGGGCGAGGATCGCCGCTAATGCCGCGGAAGCGGCGGCGGCATATTTGGTTTGTTTGTTCATATTCTATTTTTACGGACAAGGAGCTTCGGATATGAAAAAGACGCTCGGACTCGCGCTCGGTGCGGGCGGCGCGCGCGGCATCGCGCATATCGGATTTTTGCAGGCGCTGGACGAAGCGGGCATCCGTCCGTCCTTCGTCGCCGGCTCTTCGATGGGCAGCATCGTGGGCGCCTGTTATTGTAAGGGGATGAAGCCCGCGGAGATGCTCGACATCGTGCGGGAACTCAAGCCTTCCGACATCGTCAACCTCGGCATTTCGCCCATCACGAAGCTGGGGCTGATGAAGTGGACGAAGGTGAGGCGGATGATGTCGGATTTTTTGGAAAACAGCGATTTTTCCGACCTCTCCATCCCGTTTTGCTGCGTGGCGGTCGATCTGATCTCGGGCAGGCTCGCAGAACTGTCCTCGGGCAGCGTGGTGGACGCCGTACTCGCTTCCGGTTCGATCCCCACGGTGTTCCGTCCCGTGGAGAGGGAAGGGATGCTGCTCATCGACGGGGGCGTCCTGTGCCGCGTGCCCGTAAAGCAAGTCAAAAAGATGGGGGCGGACGTCGTCGTTGCCGTGGACGTGCTCGGCAAATGCCGCCCCGTGGAAAAGGTCAACAACGTCGTTTCCCTCATCATGCGCACCTATGATATCATGGATGCGTACAAGACGGCGACGCAAAAGCGCGGCCTGCGCCGCTACTACGATCTTTGGCTGGAACCGGAGATGGGGAACGTCAATCAATACCGCGTAAAATTCGATCAGTCCGTCTATGACGCGGGCTATGTCTGCGGTCTGCGGAATGCGGAAAAGATCGCGGCGCTCTTGGAGCGCTGACGCCGCGGGAGAGAGTATGGATCTTTTCGATCTCAACAACAACGAATACGACGCCAAGCCGCTCGCCGACAAGATGCGCCCCAACACCCTCGACGAATTTATCGGGCAGAAACACATCGTCGCGGAGGGGAGCCTCCTGCGGCGCGCCATCAAGCTGGACAGGCTCGGCAGCTGCATTTTTTGGGGGCCGCCCGGCTGCGGCAAGACGACCCTCGCGCACATCGTCGCTTCCACGACGCACGGCGATTTCGTCAAGCTCAACGCTGTGCAGAGCGGCGTCGCCGACGTAAAAAAGGCGGCGGAGAAAGCAAAAAACGCCCTGAAGATGTTCGGCAAAAGGACCTATCTTTTGCTGGACGAATGTCATCGCTTCAGCAAGACGCAGTCAGATTCCCTGTTGCCAGCCATCGAGCAGGGCACGCTCATCCTGATCGGCTCCACGACGGAAAATCCCTATGCGTCTATGACCCCCGCCATCCTTTCCCGCTGCCGCGTGTTCGAGTTCAAACGCCTCTCCGAAGAGGAGATCTCGGCGGCGCTGCGGGGCGCGCTCACTTCCCGCAAGGGATTGTATGCGTATAAGGCGCAGGCGGACGAAGAGGCGGTGCGGCACATTGCCCGCATGAGCGCGGGAGATCTGCGCGCGGCGTACAATGCGCTGGAATTGGCGGTGCTCACCACGCCGCCCGATGCTTCGGGCGGCATCCGCGTCACGCTGGCGGATGCGGAGCAGTCCATCCAACGCAAGGCGCTCTCTTATAACGAGGACGCCTATTACGATTTTCTGTCCGCCTTCTGCAAAAGCCTGCGCGGCAGCGACGCGGACGCGGCGCTCTATTACGCGTTCCGCCTCATCGAAGGCGGGTGTGACCCCCTCGCCGTTTTCCGGCGGCTGATCGTCCACGCGAGCGAGGACGTGGGCATGGCGGATCCGAACGCCCTCGTCGTCGCCTCTTCCGCCCTGACCGCCTATGAAAAGATCGGCGCGCCCGAAGGGCTGATCCCGCTGAGCGAGGCGATCGTCTACGTCTGCGAAGCGGAAAAGTCCGATTCCGTCATCCTCGCCATGGAAGGGGCGCGGAAGGCGGCGCGCGAGGTGCGCGACGACGATATCCCGCCCTATCTGAAGGACAATACCTTCGGGGACGGGCAGAGCAAGGCGCAGAGCGGGAAGTATCTGTACCCGCACGATTTCGGCGGCTGGGTGGAACAGCAATACCTGCCCGACAGCCTGCGGGGAGAAAAGTGGTATATCCCCAAAGGAAAAGGCTTCGAACGGACGGTTTTTGAGATCCGCCGCAGGAAAGGTAAAAAGAGTTAAAGCGCAGAGATTGACAAAGACCGCTTCCGTGCGGTATACTGTAAGAGAAAAAACGATTCATTTTTGATCCCGAGAGAGGAGAAGAACATGATAAAACTCATTCGCGGCGGCTGTTACTATATGGACGGTGTGATGGTCAGGCAAAGCCAGGCATTCCGCACGTCTGCGGAAAAGGAAGCGGCGCGCAAAGGTACCATGACCTATCGCATCCTGAAGGAACACAACAGGGGGGACGAAGAAAACCTGCGGATATCGTTCGACGCGATCGCCTCGCACGATATCACCTATGTCGGTATCATCCAGACGGCGAAGGCGAGCGGGCTTATGGAATTCCCTCTTCCCTATACCCTCACCAACTGCCATAATTCGCTGTGCGCGGTCGGCGGCACCATCAACGAGGACGATCACGTCTTCGGGCTTTCCGCCGCCCGAAAATACGGCGCAAATTTCGTGCCCCCGCATATCGCGGTCATCCATCAATATATGCGCGAGACGGAGGCAAAAGCGGGCAGGATGATCTTGGGCAGCGACTCGCATACCCGTTACGGCGCGCTCGGTACGCTGGGCATCGGCGAGGGCGGTCCCGAGCTCGTCAAACAGATCCTCAACCAGACGTACGACATCAAACGCCCGGAGACGGTCGCCGTCTATCTGCGCGGCAGTCTCAAAAAGGGAGTGGGGCCGCAGGACGTCGCCATCGCCCTCTGCGGCGCCGTGTTCAAAAACGGGTTCGTTAAAAACAAGATCCTCGAATTTATCGGCCCCGGCATCAAAAATCTGTCGATGGACGTGCGCAACGGCATCGACGTGATGACGACGGAGACGGCATGCCTTTCGTCCGTCTGGGAAACGGACGAAAAGACGCGCGAATATTACCGCATCCATGGCAGGGAAAAAGATTTCAAGGAAATGCATCCCGCCGATCCCGCCTATTACGACTGCGGCATTTCCGTCAACCTTTCGACCATCGAGCCGATGATCGCGCTGCCCTTTCACCCGAGCAACGCCTATACCATCCGCGAATTCAACGAGCACCCGCGGGAGATCCTTGCGGAAGCGGAGGCGATCGGCAGAAAACTCAAGGGGGACGACACGTTCACTCTTACCGATAAAGTGAAGGACGGCAGGGTATACGTCGATCAGGGCATCATCGCCGGCTGTGCGGGCGGCATGTACGAGAACATCGTCGAGGCGTGCGAGATCCTCAAGGGCAAGTCGACGGGCGCGGGCGCGTTTTCGCTGAGCGTCTACCCGTCCTCGCAGCCCGTTTACCGCGCCTTGGTCGAAAACGGCTACGCCGCGCGGCTGATGGACGAGGGCGTCGTCTTGAAGACCGCCTTCTGCGGCCCCTGCTTCGGCGCAGGGGACGTGCCCGCCAACAACGGGCTTTCCATCCGTCACACGACCCGTAATTTTGAAAATCGCGAAGGCAGCAAGCCTGCGGCGGGACAGCTGGCGGCGGTCGCGCTGATGGACGCGCGTTCCATCGCCGCCACGGCGGCAAACGGCGGCATCCTCACGCCCGCCACCGAGGCGGAATATGTGCGCCGGTTCCGCAAATATTTCTTTGACGCGGACATTTACCGCAGCCGCGTATACCGCGGCGCGGGCAGGGCGGACAGGGAAGCGCAGCTCGTCTACGGCCCCAACATCGCCGACTGGCCGCAGCAGATCCCGCTCGGCAAAAACCTGCTCATGCGCGCGGTCAGCGTGCTGACCGATCCCGTGACGACGACGGACGAACTGATCCCTTCGGGAGAGACTTCCTCCTACCGTTCCAATCCGCTCAAGCTGGCGGAGTTCACCCTTTCCCGCAAAGACCCGCACTATGTCGCCAAGGCGAAGGCGGTCAAGGAGGACGAAGCGGTGCGCCGCGAGACGGGCAGGCTCCCCGAAGAGCTGCTCAAAAAGGTGGAAAAACTAGAGATCTCCGAGGAGGGCACGATCTACGGCAGCTGCATCGTCGCCGTAAAGCCGGGCGACGGCTCCGCGCGCGAACAGGCGGCGTCCTGTCAGCGCGTGCTCGGCGGCATCGCCAACATCGCCGTCGAATATGCCACCAAGCGATACCGCAGCAACCTCATCAACTGGGGGATGCTGCCCCTGACGGCGGAAAAGCCGCACATCAAAGTGGGTGACTATATCTATATCGAAGGGATCGACGAGTATATCCGCCGCGGCGCCAAGCGCATCCCCGCAAAGCAGCTGAGCGGCGGCACGGTCAAGGACATCGTGTTCGGAATGGGCGCGTTGACGGAGGACGAAAAGAACATCATCCTCGACGGCTGTCTTATCAACTTCAACGCCGGTCGCTGAGGGGGGATGCTTTCGTGCTGACTTTGTCCGATTATAAAGACGCGATCGATCTTATCTATAAGCCGAAGCCGCCCGTTTCCCTTACGGAAGAGGAAAAGAGCGCCATCTGCGACGAGATGCTCGGCGTGCTTTTGGAAGAGCGCAACGAGATCGCCGCTTTCAGCTACCCCTATAAAGTCAAACGCGACCTCATTTGGGGGTATCTCAACGAGCGGCTGCCCAATCCCGTCACTCCGCGCTTCCTCGAGATCCAGGACAAGCTCTTTTGGGCGGAGACGCTGGAAAACGGCATCGTTTCTCTCGATTCGCTCGAGTTCGACCACGGCATCGCCCTCTGGAAGGGGGATATCTCCCGCCTGGCGGCGGACGCCGTCGTCAATGCGGCAAACAGTTCGCTGCTCGGGTGCTTCATCCCGCATCATAAATGTATCGACAACGTCATCCATTCCCGCGCGGGCGTACAGGTGCGCCTCGACTGTTCGCGCATCATGGGGATGCAGGGAGAACCGGAGCCCGCCGGCTGCGCCAAGATCACCCTCGGGTATAACCTGCCCGCCAAGTACATCCTGCACACGGTGGGGCCGATGGTGGGGCTTGCCCCTTCCGAGGACAACCGGCGCGTGCTGCGCAATTGTTACGTGTCCTGCCTTTCCCTCGCGCGCGAGATGGGGCTCGGGAGCGTCGCTTTCTGCTGTATCTCGACGGGCGTCTTCGGGTATCCGAACGACGAGGCCGCCGAGATCGCCGTGGGCGCCGTGCGCAGCTGGCTGTTGGAGACGGGGTATGACATGCGCGTCGTCTTTGACGTCTTTCTCGAAAAAGACCGCGCCTTATACGCGGACATCTTGAAAAATCTCGGATAAAACGGAGGGCGCGCCCCGCGGGGCTGAAGTGAACCCCAAAGTTTGGACAAAATTTAATTAAATTGTTTGGTAATGAGTTCGGTATTGCACCGGACTCATTCCTTTTAGTTTGCGGGAAATTCTCTTGTTGTTCCAGTAATATATGTATTCATGCAGTTTCCGTATAAAATCTTCCACGCTGTCAAACTTCTCTCCGTAGAACATTTCTACCTTCAATCTTCCAAAAAAGCATTCCATTGCGCCGTTATCCATGCAGTTGCCTTTTCTCGACATGCTTTGCACAATGTTGTGTTCTTTGAGATACCTTTGGTATTCCGCGTGTTGGTATTGCCAGCCCTGGTCGGAGTGAAGTATAGGCGTTGCATCTTTCGGCAGTTTCTTGCCTAATCCGTCCAGCATTTCCCTTATTTGTGCAAGGTCTGGGTGCAAGGATATTGAATACGATGTTATCTCATTATTGTATAAGTCCATTATCGGAGAAAGATATACTTTCGTGTCTTTCACTTTAAACTGCGTGACATCCGTGGCGAGTTTTTCAAATGCGTTTTCCGCATTGAAATCCCTGTTCAGAAGATTATCCGCAACTTTCCCTACTTCGCCCTTATACGAATGGTACTTCTCGTTTTTGCGCATTTTGCCATGTATCCCAAGCATTTTCATTAACCTTAACACTTTTTTGTGGTTAATTATTATGCCTTTTGCGTGCAACGCGTCCGTTATGCGCCTGTATCCGTACCTTTGTTCATTTTCATTAAATACTTCCTTTATTGCCTGCTTGTCCGCAGTGTACTTGTCTGTCTTACTTGCCATTAAATGATAGTAAAACGTGCTGCGGGGCAAACGAGATATTTTAAGAAGTATTTTCAGCGGAAATCTCTGCCTTAGCTCAGCAATTATTTTCGCTTCTTCCCGCTCTTTTGCTCTTCCGCATAAACTAAGGCGCTCAGTTTTTTTATGTATTCGTTCTCCGCTTCAAGATATT
>CALVHS010000031.1 GCA_944328665.1 uncultured Clostridia bacterium
GTTTCCCCGTCGGGGTTTTCCGGCGGGGAAACGAAGGTAAAGGCGAATGGAAAAGAGAGAACGAGATCAAACCGTCTCACGGCATACGATCAACCTGATGTTCCATAACTGGCCGGAAGACATGGACGCGGCGATCGACGGCATCCGCGATTTCGGCTTTACGGGCGTGGTGACAAACGTCCCCGTGCCGAAGGGCGGACATATCACGAGCGAAAACGTGCAAAAGTTTTCCGAGATCGTGCAAAAGCTCAAAGAAAGGGGGATGCCTTTTTGGATCTATGACGAAAAGGGGTATCCCAGCGGGCACGGCTGCCACCGGGTGCTTGCCCGCCGCCCCGACCTCGCCGCGAAGGGCATGTACATGCGCAAGTTCGAGCTTTTTTCCGGAGAAAAGAGTTTTGTCTACACTATCGACGGCATGAGCGATAAGATCGCCTATGCCGTCAAATACAGAATGGATCTGACCGACGTCACAGAGGCTGTCATCGATTTCGATGCCTGCGAACCTCTGCCGTTCACCCGCAGGCGGGTGAAAATTTCTCTGCGCGCGGGCGAGGTCGTCTATGTATTCGTCGTAAAAGACGCCTACGAGGGCTCGCACGCGGTGCACAACTGCTCCTCTCGTGAGAAGTACATCAATCTCCTGGAACCGGAGGCGGTAAAGGAGTACCTGCGCTGCAATTACGAGCCGATCGATTCCGGCTGTCCCGAGGCGTTCAGGCTGTGCGAAAAAGTGTTTACCGACGAACCCAGCCTGATGACGGCGTATGCGCGCTGGTTCGAATCGTTCAACTATGCGCTCATCCCGTATTCGGATAAGATGTTCGACGAATTTTCGGAGCGGAAAGGGTACGACATCCGCCCGCTTCTGCCGCTGCTGTACGAATCGACGGATGCGCGGTACAAGCGGCTGCGCGTCGATTTTTATTCCTTTGTGGGCGAGCGGGTGGCGGAAAATTATTCCGGGCAGATCTCCGCGTGGTTGCACGGGCGCGGCGCTCTCCTATCCGGGCATTATCTCGCGGAGGAGAATATCTACCAGCACGTCATGGAGTACGGCGATTACGTGCGCGTGGTGCGCGGAGCCGATTATCCGGGCATGGACATATTGCAGGCGCTTCCTTCGGAATTTTTCTGGAACGCGCCGAAATATCTCTCCATGATCGCGCGCAAAAAGGGTACGGACGGATTCATGGTGGAGTTTTGCCCCTTTTATAAGCGGGAGATCTTCGACGCGGACGCATTCGAAAATTTCATGGGCTGTGCGTCCATTTTGTACATGTACGGCGCAAGGGTCATCAACACTTATTTTATGCCGCGGCTGAAAGATTACGACGCGCGGGTGTTTCCCGATCACGGCTGGGGACTTACGCGCGAAGAATCGCTGCGGCTCAACGGGTATGTGGGCAGGATGTACGCCCGGCTGGGAGGCAGCCGCCCCGCCGTCAGGGTGGCGATGTACTATAATCTCGAGGACGTCATGGCGAAATTCACGCCGCATATTTCCGGAGATTATTTCATGTCCTCCTATTACTGTAAGGCGGACGAGTCGCTTATCGAGTACGCGCGGGTTTTGCTCGCGGGAGGGGTCAATTACGAATTTGTCGACCGCGATGACCTCGTTTCGGGGTCGGTTTCGCCCGAGGCGGTCATCCTGCCCGCCTGTCACTTCCTCGCCGACGAAACGGCGGAGGCGCTGGAAAAATTTGAAAAGGGCGGGGGCAGGGTATATTTTACGGGCAGGCGCCCGCAGCTGCTCTCGGGGAAGGCGTGCCCGCCCGTGGGCAAAGTCTGCGGCGTCAGTCAAGTGCTTGCCCTCGAGCGGAAATATGCCGCCTTTGCCGACGATCTCTATATAACGCCGTACGAAAACGGGGCGGTCGTCGTCTACAACAACGCGGAGCAGCCCGCCGCATTTCATTCGGGCGCATGCGGGAGCGTTTACGATCCCGACACGGGCCGCGAAGAAGAGGTGTGCCCGGGGAAGGCGGTACAGATCGCTCCCCGCCGCCTGATCATCCTGGAAAAGAGGGCGGGAAATACCGTTCCGGACAGGGAGAGAGAGGAAAAATGAATTTAAACGGGACCTGGAAATTATTTTACCGCGACCGAAAGACGGGGCAGAGCGGAGAGATACGGGCGCGCGTGCCCGGCAACGTGGAAAGGGATCTAGCGGCGGCGGGGCTGCTTCCCGCCGATCTGTTTTACGGGACAAATATCAAGCGTGCATACGCGACGGAAACCTATGATTTTACGTATCTGCGCACGTTTGACGCGGACGGAGAGGGGGAATACGATCTCGTCTTCGAGGGGGTGGACTGCTGCGCCGAATATTTTCTCAACGGGGAAAAGATCGGGGAATCGGAAAACATGCTGGTGGAGCATGTTTTCAGGGTCAGGGGGCTGAAAAAGAAGGACAACGAACTGAAAGTGGTCATCCGTTCTTCCTTTTACGAAAACGACGCGCGCGGCTATAATTTGCGCACGACGATCAAGTGCTGGGTGCCCTCGCTTACGCCCACCGTCGGGCTGCGCAGGGCGCAGCACACTTACGGCTGGGATATCATGCCCCGCGCCGTCAGCGCCGGGATCTGGAAGAGCGTGCGCCTGGAAAAGGTGCCCGGGCACGACTTTGTTCAATTTTACATCGTGACCAAGCACGTCAACCGCGACGGCAGCGCCGATCTTTCGGTGTTTTACGAATTCAACCGCGAAACGGAGATCACCGCGGAGGGAGGATATACTCTCCGCGTGCGCGGCAAATGCGGCGAAAGCGAATTTTTTGCGGAGGAGAAATTGTATTGCCGCGCCGGCAATTTCTGGCTGCACGTTCCGGGCGCAAAATTGTGGTGGCCGAAGAACTACGGGGCGCCCGCCTTATACGGCGTCCGCGCCGAGCTTATGCGGGGCGGGGAGGTGCTCGCCCTCAGGGAGGATCGCCTGGGTATCCGCACGGCGAAACTTCTCTTCCGCGAAGGCGCGGGGGAGAAGGGGGAATTCTGCTTTCTCGTCAACGGAAAGCGGGTGTTTGTCCTCGGCACGAATTGGACGCCTCTCTCTCCCTATCATTCCGAGGACGAAGAGAGGCTGGACGGGGCGTTGGCGCTGCTGGACGAGATCGGCTGCAATTTTGTACGCTGCTGGGGCGGAAACGTGTACGAGAGCGATCGGTTTTACGATTTCTGCGACGAACGCGGCATCATGGTCTGGCAGGATTTTGCCTTTGCCTGCGCCACCTATCCGGACGAGGACGATTTCCTCCGCGAAGTAGAGGCGGAGGCGGTCAAGGTCATCCGTCGGCTGCGGCGGCATCCTTCCCTCGTGCTCTGGGCGGGCGACAACGAGCTGGACGAAGTCAATTGTATGCTCGGATACGATCCGGAGGACAACGCGATCAGCCGCCGCGTGCTCCGGCGCTGTGTGCGCGACAACGATTTTCTGCGCTCCTATCTGCCGTCGTCGCCGTACATCGCCGCGCGGCGGGCGTGGGAGGAAGGCGAATTGCCCGAAGGGCATGTTTGGGGCGAACGCGAATACTATAAAAACGATTTTTATCGTTTGCGCCGCGAGAGATTTATCAGCGAGATCGGCTACCAGGGCTGCGTATGCGAAGAGAGCGCGCGCCGATTTATCCCCGGATCGGAACTGAACGACCGCTCTTCCGAAAGCTGGGTGCTGCATTCGAGCGATTGTTTCGGCCGGCGGGAACGCGTTTTTCTGATGGAAAAACAGATGGCGTATCTGTTCGGCGAGGTGCCGGAAAATTTTGAGGCGTTTTCTCGGGCGTCGCAGTTCGTCCAGGCGGAAGCCTATAAATTTTTTATCGAAAACACGCGCACAGATCTGCAGAAGCGGGGGATCGTTTGGTGGAATCTGTTGGACGGCTGGCCGCAGTTTTCCGACGCGGTCGTCGATTATTATTTTGTCAAAAAGGCGGCGTTTGATGTCATACGCCGCTCGCAGCAGCCCTTTCTTCTCGCTTTCCGTGAAAATGAAAACGGGCGCGTACTGCTCTTTGCATGCAATCATTCGAACGGCGAGGTCTGCGTCGATTACGAAGTCGTTGACGCCGATACGCGCGCGCTCGTGTGTCGCGGCGGCGCGCGGGCGGCGGCGGGAGAAATCGTCGAGCTGGACACGGCGGAGAGATTTTATTTCCGCAAGAAGATGCTCCTGATTTTCTGGAAGGGGCAGGCCTGCGGGTTCAATCATTACATAACGGGCGCGCCGCCTTACGGCGCGGAGGATTTTTGCCGTTGGTACGCGCTGCTTTCCGACTTGGAGAAACGGCGGCCGGAGCGGGGAGAAGAGGAAGATGTATTTGGCGGGGTTTGATGTCGGAGGGAGCAAGTGTGCGGTGCTTCTCGCAAAGCAGGAAGGAGATCGTCTGACCTTTCTGTTTCGGAAGGAGATCCCGACGAAGGGGACGTGGCGGGAGATCCTCGACGCCCTCTGCGCGCTGCTGCTTTCCGAAACGGGCGGCGATCGCGCAGCCCTGCAATGCGCGGGCGTCTCTTGCGGCGGGCCGCTGGACGCTGCGCGCGGGGTCGTTTTAAGTCCGCCCAATCTCCCGGGGTGGGATGACGTTCCTGTCACGGGCTACCTTTCGGAAAAGCTCGGCGTGCCCGTCGGGCTGATGAACGACGCCGACGCCGGCGCGGTCGCCGAATGGCGGTACGGGGCGGGGCGCGGCACGCGGAACATGATCTTTCTCACGTTCGGCACGGGGCTGGGCGCGGGGCTGATCTTGGACGGCAGGCTGTACCGCGGGGCGAACGGAATGGCGGGAGAGATCGGCCATGTCCGCCTGAAAAGAGACGGGCCTTCGGGATACGGAAAAAGGGGATCGCTGGAAGGGTTTTGCAGCGGCGGCGGTCTGCGCCAAATCGCGCAAAAATATGCCGAGAAGAACTTTTTGCAGGGGCGCGCAGTCAGTTTTTGCAAAACGCCGGAGGAGATCCCCCGCATCACGGCGAAAAGCCTGACGGAGTGCGCGTATGCGGGCAGCAGGGACGCCGTCGGGATCCTGCGCGAGTGCGGTAAAAATTTCGGGCGCGGGCTGGCGATCCTGATAGACGTCTTCAATCCGGAATGCATCGCCGTCGGGGGGATCTTTTCCCGCGCAAAGCCGTTTTTGTACGAGCCGATGATGCGGGAGATCCGCAGGGAAGCATTGCCCGCCTCCGTTGCGGTGTGCCGGGTCGAGGCGGCGGGTCTGGGCGAGAGGATAGGGGATTACGCAGCGATCGTTGCGTGCCCCGCCGTTCCGGCGGCAGGAGAGCGGGTGAGATGAAAAAGGAAGCCATGGAGAGATTGCAGGCTCTGACGCTGCGTTATCCTGCGCTGTTGCAGTGCAAAAGCGAGATAGGCGAGGCGTTTGAGCGCATTTCTCTTGCCTATCGTCGGGGGGGCAGGCTGTATCTTTGCGGGAACGGCGGCAGTGCCGCCGATTGCGAACACATCGTCGGGGAGCTGATGAAGAGCTTTCGTCTGCCCCGCGCGCTTTCCGCCGCCGAGCGGGAAAATTTCTCGGGATTCGGAAAAGAGGGCGAGGAGGCGGCGAAGTGGCTGGAAAAGGGGCTGCCCGCTCTGTCCCTTACGTCGCCCGTCGCGCTGAATACGGCATTTTCCAACGACCGAAACGCCGATTTCATATTTGCGCAGCAAGTGTTCGTCTTAGGGACCGGGCGGGACGTGCTTTGGGCGATCACTACGTCCGGCAACAGCCGAAACTGCGTGTATGCAGCGGTTGCCGCCAAGGCAAAGGGGATGTGCGTCGTGGCGCTCACGGGCAGGGAGAGCGGCAAGATCGGACAATACGGCGACGTGTGCATCCGCGTCCCCGAAACGGAGACCTTTGCGGTGCAGGAACTGCATCTGCCCGTCTATCATTGCCTGTGTGCCATGTTGGAAGAGGAGTTTTTCTCTGTTGCGGATGCAGCCGTTCCATGCGGCGAGGACGGAAAAAGACAAGGCTCTCCGAAAAAGACAGACGAGCCGGAACGGAAAGGACAATAAACGGAGGATAGACGTATGGATAAGGAAAAGAAGATCAAGATCGCCCAGATCGGCATCAATACGAACAGTCATTCCAACGATATTTTTGCTACGCTTGAAAAGCAAAGCGAAATATATGAAATAGCGGGCTACGTTTTCCCGGAAAACGAACGCAAAAGATTGCCGCAGCGGGCGGCGGGATTAGAGGGATACAGAGAGCTGACGTTAGACGAAATATGGAACGATCCGGAGATCGAAGCGGTAACCATAGAGACCGATGAGATATATCTTACAAAATATGCCCTTGCCGCTGCAAAGGCAGGGAAGCATATCCACATGGAAAAGCCGGGCGGAGTCGGAGCGTCTGATTTTCAGGAACTGATAGAAGTTATGAAGCAGACGAAAAAAACGCTGCATTTCGGTTACATGTACCGCTACAATCCGTACGTGAGGGAACTGCTCGGACAGATCAGGGACGGGGAGCTGGGTCCGATCATCAGCGTTGAGGCACAGATGAATTGCCTGCATGCCGCTTCGGTGCGTCAATGGCTGAAAAACTTTCCGGGCGGGATGATGTTTTTTCTCGGATGCCATTTGGTGGATCTGATCTTCAGCATTCAGGGGAAACCGAAAAGGATACTGCCGTTCAACAAATGTTCGGGCGTCGACGGGGTCACGGCGGAAGATTTCGGGATGGCGGTTTTTGAATACGAAAACGGGGTGTCTTTTGCGAAGACTTCGGCAGTAGAGATGGGCGGATTTGCGAGGAGGCAGCTCGTGGTAAGCGGGACAAAGAAGACCGTGGAATTAAATCCGATGGAATGGTATCTGCCTGATTTCAGCGGGTTTCAGACGCAAAGAGTGGTTCGGGACGCCGCTTTTTGGCATGAAAACTATCAGAAACAATGGAGCGAGCCCTTTGACCGCTATGAAGAAATGATGCGCATGTTTGCGGAAATGGTGCGGGGGAAAAGGGAGAACCCGTATACGCTCGACCATGAACTGGAATTGTACAAAATGATCTTGTGCGCATGCGGGCGGGAGGATGTTTTAAAAACGGAGTTCCCGGATCCCGGCGAGGCGTCGGAATAAGAGAGAGGCCCCTGCCCGTATGGGCAGGGGCGGCAGATCGAGCATAATAGACAGACGGGGAAGGAAGCCTTGCAGGCTCTCCGGTCGTTTTTAAGGAGGACAAGATGACGACAATAAAGCAGATCCTGTTCGCGAAACCATACACGGCAGAGTATCTGACGGTCGGAGAAAGGGATCTTAGCAAGATCGACGAAAAGAGCGTGGCAGTCAAGACTGCCGTTTCCACGATCAGCGCAGGCACGGAGCGAGCAAATTTTATCGGGGACGATGCCGTTTCGATCGATACGACGGCGAAGCCGCCTTTCCCGAGAGCTTTAGGATACAGCAGCGCCGGCGAAGTTGTGGCGGCGGGTTCCGGCGTCACGAAAGTGAAGGTCGGCGACAGGGTCGCCGTGTATTGGGGCAAACATGTCAATTACAACATTCTTTCGGAAGATAACGTCGTAAAAATCGAAAGCGACGAGGTCTCTTATGCAGAGGCGGCGCTCGCGCTGATCTCCAGTTTTCCGCTGGCGGCGATCCGGAAAGTCCGTTTTGAGATCGGCGAATCGCTGCTTGTGATGGGGTTGGGACTGCTGGGACAGCTTGCCGTTCTTCTTGCCCGTGCCGCGGGTGCATATCCCGTTATTGCCTGCGATCCTGTACCGGAACGCAGAAAAGAAGCTCTCGAAAACGGAGCCGATCATGTCTTTGATCCCTTCGATCGGAATTTTGCCGGACAGGTAAAAGAGATCACGCGCGGCGGCGTAAAAACGGCCATAGAAGTTACGGGCGTGGGGCAAGGGCTGGACGAAACGCTCGATTGCATGGCGAAACTGGGAAGGGTCGCATTGCTTGGCTGTACCCGCAGCAGTAACTTTTGCATTGACTATTACCGTAAGGTACACGGCCCCGGGATCACGCTTGTGGGGGCGCATACGAATGCTCGGCCCGCAACGGAATCCTATCCTTCGTACTTTACGCATGAGGATGATATGAAAACGATGCTCAATTTATGCGGCGGCGGACGATTGTCCGTAAAAAATCTTATCAAGGAAACGGATCTGCCGCAGGATTGTCAACAGGTCTATACAAGGCTTGCGACCGATAAAAATTTTCCCGTCGCGGTTCAATTCGATTGGAGCAAGGAATAAGCGGGGCCGTAAAGGATATCGCGCGGAAACAGGCTTTTTGATCGCGTATCGGCCGGGGAAAAGGCACAGGATCAGGCGGAAACGGGAGGAGGCGTAAACATGAAAGCGATCGTAATACAGAAAGACACGTCTTTGGCATGGCAGGATGTGGCCGATCCCATTTTAAAAGACGACGAGATCTTATTAAAGGTTTCTTATGCGGCCGTTAACAGAGCGGATCTGATGCAGAGGGAAGGAAATTATCCGCCTCCGGCAGGGTGTCCCGAATGGCCGGGGCTCGAGGTGTCCGGTACGATCGTAAAAATGGGAAACATCGCGTCGGAAAAGAGCGGCTTTTTGATCGGGGACAAGGTATGTGCGTTGTTGGGCGGGGGAGGTTATGCGGAATATGTTGCCGTAAAATATGACATGGTCATGCCCGTTCCCGAAAATTGCAGCATGGCGGAGGCGGCCGCTTTACCGGAAGCATTCGCCACGGCGTATCTGAACCTGTTTATGGAAGGCGGACTGAAAAGAGGGGACAGGCTGTTGATGCACGCGGGGGCGAGCGGTCTTGCGAGCGTGGTGATCCCGATGGCAAAGGCATTCGGCGCGTATGTGGTTACCACGATCATCGACGACAGCAAACGGGAGATCGTTGCAAAAACGGGCGCGGATCTGATCGTCAATACAAAAAAGGAAGACATCGTGCGCATTTTACGCGAGTTCGATGAGAGGGGAACGCCGGTCAACCTTGCGATCGACTGTCTGGGCGGTGAGATCATGGGCGAATGTCTGCCCTATATGGGCTACATGTCAAAATGGATCATGATCGCTACGCTTGCGGGAGATTTTACCCGTATAGACATGCGGAAGGTCTATTTGCGAAATGTGCGGATCGTCGGGAGTACGCTGCGTTCAAAGCCGGCGCACAAAAAGGCGGAAATTTTGCAAAAACTCGTCGGCGATATATGGGGAAAGGTGTCTTCGGGCGAAATCCGTCCCGCCATTTATGCCGTTTTACCGATCACGGAGGCGGAAAAGGCGCATTCGCTTCTGTATGAAAATAAAAGTGCCGGCAAAGTGGTATTGCAAGTTTCGGACCTGCCGTGTTCCGTCCGAACGCCGGAACAGGAATAATTGCTGTCTGCACGGACGCGGCGTATAGAAGGATCGATCAAGGATATGTCCTGCCGGATGTGCCTCTTGTATGGATCGTCCTATAAAAATTTCAAAATGATTTGCGGCCTTATGCAATAGGAAGAGATCCCGGTTTTTACAGGTTATGGTATATTTGTTTTTGGCGATATCGATCGTGTCGGCGGTCATCAATAATATGCTTCTGCATCTGCCGGTCTTAAAAAAGAGCAGGGTAAACGAATTTTTGTTCAATGCGGGCGTTGTGGCTGTTTGGGTCGTGCTTTTGACCGTTTATAACGGTGGGATCCGCGGGTATTCGGGCGATACTCTCGTTTACGGAGGAGCGTTCGGTTTTATATTGGCGGGATTCCTGTTTTGCAAAATGCAGGCATTTTCAAACGGCCCCATTCATTACACTTCGCTGATCGGCAGCTCTTCCTTTGTTCTGACAACCGTTTTCAATGCCGTATATTGGAAAGAGTCGGTGAATTTTTACCAGGTCGCGGGGATCTTGTTGATGCTCGCCTCGGTGGTCATGATCACTGCCCATTCGCGGGGTGCCGAAAATGGAAAGCAAATTTTGACGTTGAAGTGGAAAGTTTACGCGGCAGGTTTTTTTATTTTTTCGGCATTGACGGGGATCGTGTTCCGTTTTCATCAGTCTGTCGATGTATCGCATACGGATGAAATGATGATCTTTGCGTCGCTGATCGTGACGGTATTTTTGGCGGCGATAGGCTTTGCGATCGTTCTTTTCCAAAGGCGGAAACATTCCGGGGCGTCGGACGGGGGAGCCGTGGCGGGCGGATCGGAAAAGAAAAGGGCGGCGATCGTTCTCCTTGCGGCCGCATGCGGCGTCGTTAGCTGTGTCTACAATCGTCTCAACATCTATCTGAGCGGAGTTATGGCAAATTCCGTCTTTTTCCCGATTTTCAACGGCGGAAATATTATTTTGACCTCCATGGCGGGGTGTTTGTTGTTTCGTGAAAAATTGTACAAATTGCAGGCTGTGGGCATTTTTTGCGGCTTGGCTGCCATTTTTTTTGTCAGCAATTTTTTCGGCTTGCTTTCATGAAAAAGGAGGACGGCGGAAGTGATAGAATTTAAAAATCCTTTGCCGCGCATGTGCGCGGACGGGAAAATTTGCGGGACGTACAACAACGAAGAAATGGTGTTGCCGTGTATCCTTACGACAAAAGACAGCCGTCTCGGAGAGTTTTTACATCGGTTGAACAACATTGTCCATGACGACAGGCGGCTCGTTTTTGTCGACGGGCGCGTATTAGGTTGCAGCAACAACTGGATCCGCGATCATGTGCATGAAATGAGCGCGTTCAAACATTGGGAACACGACCTGAGATCCTTTCTGCAATTTATTTTGGATACGCAGACGGAGGAGGGCTTTTATTTCGAGTTGATCAAACAACTCGATGACGATCACTGGTCGTTTGTAGGCCCCGCCTGCCGCGTCATATATCCGGAGGATAACGTCGCGCTTGTCCGCTTGGAATTGGAGGCGGACATCGAATACCTGATCGTGGAAGGCGCGGTGCAGTACTATCGCGCCACGGGGGACGAGCAATGGCTTCGCCGCACGTTGCCCGGGCTGGAAAAAGGGATCGAATATATCACTTCGTCGCCCAAGCGCTGGAATGAGAAGTTGGGATTGGTGATGCGTCCCTTTACGATAGATACGTGGGATTTTGTTTCCGACGAGGGCGGCGCCCGCGACCGCAGGATCCACGACGGCGAGAAGATGTCCGTCATGCACGGGGACAATTCGGGGGTATATCGCGCCATGCTCGATCTCGCGCACATCAACGAGCGTTTCGGAAACGCGGCAAAGGCGGATGAGTGGCGGCAAAGGGCGGCGGCGCTGCGGGAAAAAATGTTCCGCCATCTCTGGAACGGCAGATTTTTTATACATCAGTTGCATTTGGGGCACGGCGGATCGGACGACATGGAAGGACGGAGGCTTTCCCTTTCCAATGCCTATGACATCAACCGCGGCGTGACCGATTTGGCGCAGTCGCGCGCTATCATAGAGGAATATCGGGAGCGCAGAGAAAAGACGGACGCCTTTGCGGAATGGTTCAGCATCGATCCGCCGTACAAGCGGTTTTCAAAGTATGCCGCGGGAGAATATGTGAACGGCGCCATATCTCCCTTTACCGCAGGGGAATTGGCGAAGGCGGCTTTCCGAAACGGCTATGAAGCGTACGGCTGGGATATTATCAGCCGATTTATAAAGCTGACCGAGAGAGACAAGAACGTTTATTTTTTGTATTCGCCGAAGGATGCGACGCCGCAGGGCGGTGGCCCCTGCGGATGGGGGGCGGCGGCGCTTTTGAGCGCCGTCGACGAGGGGCTTGCAGGAATAGAAGACGCCGACTGCCTGTATCGTGAAATAGACTTTTCTCCCCGCTTTGTCGTTACACCGTATACGGAATTGCGGTATATCACGGGGTATGAAGTCAGCGGGAAATATGTCGACGTTCGTTGGATCCTGACGGAGGAGGGGATGCGGTTCGATGTCCTTTCTCCTGCAGAAAAGATCCGCGCGCACATCATGCTTCCCGACGGAAAGAGCTGCAAAGAACTGTATGTCAACGGCAGAAAAGAAAAATTTGCTCCTGTGCGGATCGCAGGATCGTCCTATATTGATTTTGCGATCGGACGCATGGAAAAGGCGGTTTTTGAAATTGTTTTCTGATCGGCGCGCATTTGTGAATCTGCTTGAAAAGGGTATCGTCAATGCTTACTTTTTTCTTGCTTTGTCTATAATAATATCAGAATCCCTGTTCAATATCTGTAACAGCAAAGCCTGCGGAAATTTCCGCAGGCTTATATTGTCTAAGATGACCACTCGCAGAGCGAGTGGATAAAGAGCGTAAAGCTATGGACAAAAATAAACAGACGCCCGTCTCTTTCACCGATACGGGCTTTTTGCTCGATACATTCAAGTTAGCAATGCTTTCAATGCATGTCAAACGATAAAAAATAAGCATTTTACATTGCCATGCGCGCGTGGTATAATTAAGGCGAAAAAGAAAGCGCGAGGTATTCCATGAAGATCGTCATTTTGGAAGGTAGCCCGAACAAGAACGGCTCGTCAAATGCGTTGGCAAAGGCATTCATGCAGGGCGCGGCGGAAGCGGGGCACACCGTGGACATTCTCGACGCCGCGCACGCCGATATCCATCCCTGCACGGGATGTATCCATTGCGGGTACGAGGGGCCCTGCGTGCAGAAAGACGATGTTGAAAAGTTCCGCGCAGCCATCCTTGCCGCCGATATGGTAGTGTTTGTCACGCCGCTCTACTACTACGGGATGAGCGCCCAATTGAAAACGCTCATCGACCGCTTCTGCGCCTTCAACTCTTCCATTCAAAGAAAGCACATGAAGTCGGCGATCATCTCCGCGGCGTGGAACGCCGACGGTTGGACGTTCGACGCGCTTGAAAGCCACTACAAAACGCTTGTGCGCTATCTGAATTTGCAAGATATGGGCGCGGTCTGGGGCAGAGGATGCGGTACGCCGTCCATGACGAAAAATTCCCGCTATATGCATGAGGCGTATGAACTCGGAAAAAGTCTTTGATCATACGGGAGAAAGAGAACATGGACAGGATTCAAAATTGTCAAGAAAAATTTGAAAAGCTGTTCGGCGGCAAGCCGACGCAAAACGAGGGGAACGATCCCGAATTCATGCGCATCTTGCAGCGCTTCATCTTCGGCGAGGTGAGTTATACGGGCCCGCTCGACGATGAAATGCGCGAACTTATCACGGTCACGGTTTTGACCGTCAATCAGACGCTGCCGCAGCTCAAAGCGCACGTCGCCGCCTGCCTGCATATCGGCATTTCGCCTGCCGAGATCCGCGAATCGGTGTATCAGTGCGCGCCCTTTATCGGCTTCCCCAAAACGCTCAACGCCATTTCCGCGATGGACGAGGTGTTCGCGGCAAACGGCATCGCCCTTCCCCTCGAAAGCGGCGAGACGGTGGCGGAACAGGACCGCTTGGAACAGGGGCTCGCCCTGCAAA